>JAPFCO010000083.1 GCA_026169505.1 Pseudogracilibacillus sp. | reverse complement strand
CTGCAATGGCCCGAGCAACAGCAAACACGATCTCCATTGTTGCCCAAATGATTGCAAGTGGAGTGATCTCTAAAAAAGGTGTATATCCACCAGAGCAAATTGTTCCAGGAGATCGTTATATAGAAGAATTAGCTAAACGTGGCGTGCGAATAAAAGAAAAATTAAATAAAGACGCATCACCAATAGTTCATTGAGATGTTGCGAAAATACTATTCTAATGAGGTATATGATAACCTTTTGCCATTCGAGACATGATGAACTGTCCCGAATGGCAGTTTAAGAAGCGGGTAAGGAGAGAGATAGTGAATACGATATTTATAGCAGGACATGCGAGGCTACCTTCAGGTATGGCGGCTAAAAGTATGTATGAAACATTAACGATTACAGCTGAAATTGATAAAAAATATGGGGTAATTGTCTCGACGAGTTGTACATTAGCGACAGTCCATGCACGGCATTTTTTTGAGAGGTTATTAATAGGGTATAGTTTGCAGGATGGGATTAATGAACCTGTAGCACAAGTGAGAGCACATTATTATGGCAAGGCTGGCAGTGCATTAGAATCCGCGTTAAATGATTTATACAAACAATATGAAAAAACAAAACCATCCTATCAGTAAGCTAGTCATGTCTATTTTAGTTTTAATAGTCATTATGTTATTTTAAAAGCAATCTAAAATCATTTACTTTAATAAAAGGATATTCGGAAAATAACGTGGTAATTTTTTTCCTTATATCTTCGCAAATGGAATATACTCGCTTTCCGTGGGCGAGTGTTGAGCCTTCGACTTACAGGATGTACTAGTGCAGGTGTTGTGTGGGGCTGAGTATTCATGCGCAAGCCCAGACGTTGTCACAGGACGTGACCGACTTTAGCCGACCAGGTAGTCTCGCATATTCCATTTGCTAGATTGTAAGAAGATCTTCACACTTCCACACAAAAATCCGAATAACCAATAAAAAAACCTAGGATAGCTTCGTCTTTATTGTACGCAAGCGTGCCTAGGTCTTCTCATGACGGTCTATTTATTATTATTGCGATTCATTTCTTCATAGCGACGATTCTGCCGATAGCCATAGGTAATCTCGCGAACGAGCTCCTCATTTTCAAGCCCAGCTCCGATCGCACTGACAATTGTTGAGATGGAAGCAGCTGCCCATGCAACGCGCATATAATTAATAAAAGTAGGACCAACATCATCATAATTATTTATCATCGATTGAAAATACTCAATAGGAATAAAAATAAGACATGCAACTAACAATAGAACAAACATAAAAAGATAATACGCTACGACATCAATCATGAGCGTAAAAGTTGTTGCTACATTATAAAACCGTCTAATAGTTGGTTTGTTTCGCTTGGATGGATGTTCCCATAAATTATGGGCGACGATGATCCAAGCAACTAGCCCTAAAATAGCAGTAATCATCATGCCACTGAGTCTGTAAACTGAAAAAAGCTGACCTAAATTCCAAATAGTTGGAAAAATAAGAGCGAATGCCCCAGTTGTAAAAGCAATGGCAATTACTTTTTTAAACGAAGACATAATTTGAAGCGGACTGTTAGCAAAGGTCATTCCTAAAATGAGTCTTAATCGCCCATTGATTCTTGGATAAACGAGAAAGCGTACATCAATATTGTTATCATTTGTGTCCTCTTCCTCTTGTTTGGCATCCTCTTTGTCCTTATCTACGCTTTTGATTTTTGTGAGGTTATCATTAGAATGTTCTTGATTGTGAAGCTCATTATGAATAAAGTCAAACTCACTTTTAAATGAAATGTCAGGATTTTCTTGGCGACGAATCGGCATTATTGGAAATTGGCGTTTAAATATATGGGTCATCGATTTTTCTTTTTGTTTCTCTGAAACTCTCGAATTATAATATCTAGGTTCTTCGAGTGTGTAGTGTTCATGCAGCTCAGCAACGAGTTGAATAATCGTTTTCTTGATACGTTTTTGCATAGGTATCCAACCGAAGGCAGGAATAGATACTTGAGCAACTTGTAGATTAAAACTAATGTCCGCTGCTACAATCTCTTTATGATAAAAGATTGGTAAATCGGTTAAGCATATTGCATAATCCCAGTCATTATTATGTTTAATATATGTAGCATTATATAGGATGTCTTGGGCTGCTTCGGCCGCTCCGGTCAATGGATCAACGAGTTGTTCCACTACCCAATCGATCTCATCATCAATTTGTTCAGAGAGTTGTTCTGCTAGCTTTTCGATGATGTTTTTAGTGATATCAGCTGCTCGTTCTGGAGCAGCTATAATACCTATTTTAAGTTTCTCCTGTTCTATCATCTGCATCGTCACCTCATATTTCCAATTAATTCGTGATGTAGTTAGATCCCTTGTTCTTTGTCGTCCTTATCTTCATCTTGAATGTCGTAATAACGGTTAATTTGCCGATAGGAATATGTTATTTGCCGTATTTTACCTTCATCTTCGCTCATTGTTCCAATGGATCCAGCAAGTGTTCCAAGGGATGTAATGAACCATGTGAGCTGGAAGTAATATTTTAAAGACGCCTCCCCATCTATATTCGTTACTGCTTCAAATAGACTAGGCGGAACAAAAATACCGATTGCCGCCAAAAAGAAACAAAATAGGACAATATAATTAATAAATACAATAATGGATAAAGTTGAAATCGTCGTATAATTATAAAGTTTTCTGAGACGGATGTCTCCTTTATAGGTTGGTTTCTCCCAAAGTTGATGAGCAAATACAATCCACGTTACCATACCGAAAATGGCAACGAGCATAAGTAAGATAAACCTAGGTATTGAATAAATCGTGCTCAATTCCCATGGAGTAGGAAATAAAGTAATGTAAATTCCAGTTCCGAAAGCGAGCATAATGATTTTTTTGAAGGAAAATAATGCACTCCAAGGTCGGTTGGCAAAGGT
>JAPFCO010000320.1 GCA_026169505.1 Pseudogracilibacillus sp. | reverse complement strand
GTTCAAGGCCTGTTTTATTCATCAGTTTTATTTGTATTGGTTCTATTTCCAAAACAATATAATTAGGATCATTCGGTCCGTCAAACCAACTCTCCATATATGAATTCCACAATTCTTTTTTCAACTCCGGCGAGTCAGTAATCTGGACTTTCCCTTCATACTCGACATACTCGTCACCGAATCCTTCTCCTTCATATCCTAAGAGAATATGTGTGTTGGGGTTTTCCTGAATTTCTTCCGCTTTATGAGTTTCCTTGCTTGTTGCTGTATAAAGATTTAATCCATTCCGAGAAAATGTCATGTACCTTGAATGTGGCTTATTTTGTTTAACAGTAGCCATCGTGCCGATAGGACTGTTATCTAAAATGTTTTTAATAATTGCTTTTACTTCTGAATGACTCATATATTGCACTCCTTTAACAATGGTATTTATATTATTCCATTGTTGGTTAAAATTAAACAAAAACCATTAATCAACTTATGAATTGTTATGAGGATTGGCTTTAAGGTAAATTAAGGAAGGCAGCAGGTTATATACTTGAAGTAGTATCTTAATGGAAGAGAATTAAGTATCTCTATAAAACAATAGGTAGTTTTTTGGGAAAGTGGTTAACTTTAATAGAAGGATTAAACGGGTTCTTTCCTATTAAATAGTGGTCAGTTATTTCTTCATATTTCACGATTATACTTATTTTATTAACCTCTTTGCTACTCATAATTCAAAATGGGGGAGCTAAATGGGGATTGGTGTGTTACAGAAAGCTTTGAAATGCGGTTAGGGCAATTCAATATGATAAAAGATTACATCTATGGGATATATCGTTTAAAGGAATGCTCTAGCGGGGATATCTATAGTGTGGAGGTAGTTGATAAGTAAACGGATAGATGTATACATAAAAACAATGTTGTTTTATAAAGGAGAAAAATAAATATGAGCCAAAAGCAAAAGGTTATTATCAATAATTATTCTATAGATATTGAGAATTTACGTGAGGAGATAATCACTAGGAAAACAGTAAATGAAAAATCACGAAAAGTAAGTTTTGATTTCCAGGTAAGCAACAAAGACTATCACGACATCACCACATTACTTTATACCAATGATTTTATTGTGAAAATACCTGCACAGAATATAGAATTTGCTGCCACAATCCATTCTTATTCCACATCAATTACGAATTTGTATGAAGAAAATGCCGTGGGGGATTTCAAATTGGAATTAATAGAGAAAGTATAGTGTATTAGCAACGCTCGAAAGTCTAAGAATATCATTTGCTTGAAAAACTTACAAATAAGTGTGATGATATAATTGGATAATAGATTCAGACTAGTCTCGCAAATGTTAGCTATTATTTATGAGGTGAATGAATGTGAGTAAACTGTCAAAAGTGATCGGCGTGGCTGGTGTTGCTGCAACTGCCGCTTATTTATCGAAGAAAGAAAATAGAGAAAAGGTAAAGAATGAATTTGACAAAGCGAAGCAAAACCCGCAAAAGTATTATAGTGATGTGTCCTCCAAGGCAAAGCAACAGATAGAAAAAATTCAAAGTAAACTCGATCCCAAGTATAAGAAGAATCTTGGTAAACCGACTGATTTAGAAGAATCGGATATGGTTGAAGAAGGCGCGCTGACGAGTGTGCAGTACTATAATGAACTTCAGGAGAAAAAGAAGTAAGATTTCTTGGTTATTTACTTAAGGCAAGACGCCTACAGAAAAACTGCGCCCCATTATTGGACACAATCCAACAATTGGGGCGCAGTTTAATTTTTTAAGCGTTTTTTAAAAGTTTGTCCATATTATCCGCCGATAATATGATAGCCGGAGTCAACGTGCATCACTTCGCCTGTTACCCCTCTTGATAGTTCACTTACAAAGAATAATGTGGCATCGCCAACTTGATCCTGGTCTACATTTCGTCGCAATGGAGCTTTTTCTTCAATAACAGAGGCTTTATCATTAAAACCTGATACGCCTTTAGCAGATAATGTGCGTATTGGACCTGCAGAGATGGCATTTACACGAATACCATACTTTCCTACGTCTTCAGCTAAATACTTCACACTTGCCTCCAGAGACGCTTTAGCAACACCCATCACATTGTAATTTGGTACAACTCGCTCAGAACCTATGTAAGTTTGCGTTACAATACTTCCGCCTTCTGTCATGATTTTCTTAGCTTGTTTAGTGACAGCTACTAGGGAGTAAGCACTTATGTTTTGTGCTAGCAGGAACCCATCCCGGGACGTATCTGCGTATTCACCTTGCAATTCTTCGCGTTTAGCAAATGCAACAGAGTGAACAACACCATGAATCACACCTACTTTGTCCTTCATCTCTGCAAATGCTGCCTCAATACTTTCGTCACTTTCAACATCGCACGAGACAATTAATTTGGATTCAATATTATTTTTTTCAAGCAGCTTTACTAATTTTTGATAAGAACGTTCTTGACGATTTGTGAAAATAAGATTTGCACCAGCGTCATGTAAAGATTTTGTTATACCCCATGCAATGCTACGC
>JAPFCO010000247.1 GCA_026169505.1 Pseudogracilibacillus sp. | reverse complement strand
ATTGTATGATGATCCGATAGCAAAAGTGGTGGAGACAAATATAGAAGAATCGACCGAAATGACGGATGTTCATCAGAATGAAGATCAATTATTTACACAACATATTAAAGCTGAATTGAAAAATGGCAAAGAAAAGGGTAAGATTATCAACTTAACAAATGAATATTCGTCATCAGGGGCTTATGATCAAAAATATGAAGTTGGTCATGAGCTATTTGTGTGGTTCGATAAGGAGCTAGAAGAACAGTCACAATTAACAGGATCGATAGACGATGTTAAAAGGGATAAGTACACTCTATTTGTTACATGGATTTTTATCTTTACATTATTAATTATTGGGAAAAAGCAAGGGTTCTTTTCAATTATTAGTTTGGCAGTGAACGCAATGTTGCTCTACTATGCACTGGATGTTTATGTGAAAAATCCAGGTAGTAGTTTAGTACTCATATGCGGAATAACAGTTGTTTTATTTACGGTGACTTCATTATTACTCGTAAACGGTAGGAATGAAAAAACGTATGCGGCAATCATTACAACCCTTTTAGGCACATTCTCTGCATTGCTCATTACGTATATTGTAATGGTACTAACTTCAGAAAGTGGACTTCGGTATGAAGCGATGGATTTCCTTACCCGTCCATATCGAGTGGTATTTATGGCAGGTTTACTTGTAGGGTCTTTAGGTGCGGTGATGGATGTTGCAATTACAATGTCATCTTCCATTTTTGAGTTGTATGAAAATGATAATAACATACGGGACAAAGCACTGAAGCGATCTGGATTAGACATTGGTAAAGATATTATGGGGACGATGACAAGTATTTTATTTTTTGCCTATGTGAGTGGCTCCATTCCAATGATTATTTTATATTTGAAAAATGCATCAGCATTAAATTTTGCATTGAATTTGAATTTATCTTTGGAATTAGCTCGTGCTTTAGCTGGTGGGATTGGCATTGTCTTAACGATTCCAATCGGATTATACATTTCTATTTTCTTCGTGAATCGAAAGAGGGCTAAACAATGAATATGTTAACAGTACTTGCAATTATATTGTTTATTCTAATGGTGCTTGTAGGTGGAAGAAAAGGGGCTCGCTCTTTTATTGCGTTATTTTTCAATTTAGGTGTACTGTTGCTCACCACGCTGTTTATGACAGACCCGAATGTAAACCCAATCTATTTAACGATTATAGCGTGTGCGCTTATTAGCTGTATTAATTTATTTTATATAAACAAAGTAAATAGTAAAACAAAGGTCGCCTTCGTATCTACTGTAATTACGATTACGATTTTAATTATTTTTATTAACCTAATAACAAAAAATGCAATGATTCAAGGGTTTGGAGAAGAACAAGTGGATGAGCTAAATATTTTCTCTCTCTATATCGGTGTAGACTTTGTAAAAATTGGTACATCGATGATTATTATGAGTACAATTGGAGCGATTGTAGATGTTGCTATTTCGATTACATCCCCAATGCGTGAAATATTTCATCATCATCCATCGATTAGTAGAAAAAAATTATTTACATCCGGAATCAATATAGGAAGGGATATTTTGGGTTCAAATACAAATACACTATTTTTTGCCTTCTTTGGCGGTTATTTAGGCTTACTTATTTGGTTTCGAGACATGACATATTCCTTTGGAGAAGTGGTCAATTCCAAAATATTCACATCAGAAATGATGATTATTCTTTGTGCCGGGATTGGAATAGCGTTAATTATTCCGGTCGCCTCCTGGTTGAATGCTTATTATTTAGTAAGAAGACGGGAGAAATCGAAGGAGTGAGATGGAAGGATTAGAGCATAAGTATTTGTATAGAAAAACGTTATTTAATCTAAAAAACCCTCTGAAGTAAACGGATGGAAAACATCTCGTATGCTTCAGGGGTTTTATATTTAATTATTTAAAAACTCGCTAAGTCCTTCTGATATCGCATCCGCAACAGCAGATGAATGATTGGAACTGTGAATGATTGATAGATCATTCGGATTCGTTAAAAATCCTAATTCAACGAGTACAGATGCGTCACTATTTTCACGTAATACGTGGTAAGGGTCTTTTTCAGTACCACGACTGCGCAAACTAGTATGCTTGTCCAAACCTGCTTGAATATGCTGTGCCAACTCATAATCAGCATCATTTGAATAATAATGTGTACTTACTCCATTACTAGCATTCGATGTGAATGCATTAAAATGGATACTGATAAAAGCATCTGTCCAATACGCTTCACTTATATTAACCCGATCCTCAAGCGAGACATATGTATCAGTGGAACGAGTTAATAGGACGGTCGCTCCTTGATTGCGTAACTTTTGGGCGACGACATTTGCATATTCAAGTGCAAAATCCTTTTCTTGTTCCCCATTGATACCAATCGCTCCTGGATCTTTTCCGCCATGACTTGGATCTAACATAATATTATAGCCTGCTAGCGGTTGGCCGGATGAATTGCTAGATGACTTCTTAGTAGTATTATTAGCTGAACTATTAGATTGTTTTTTACTACTAGATGTTTCTTTGCTTGTTGTTGGTTGATTTGTTAACCATGACGCAACCCATGCGGTTGATCCATCATCCAACTTCACTTTATGCCAATCACCACTCGTTTCCACTAGGTCATATGTATCACCGTTGGCTGCTAGCGCTAAAACTTTATGGTCTGTCCCTGCCCCAGTCCGTAAATGCACGGAGTCTTCGGTAATTTTAATGGAACTATTTGAGTTACTAGTTTCTTGTTCTTGCACAATTACTTCGTCTGTTTCAAACAGATATTGGGAGGCAACCCACACTTCTTGTCCATCATAATAGGTTTGAACCCAACCATGTTTTTCGTCAAAAGCTGTAACAGTATCACCAGAGTTCACTTTGCCAACGATTTCAGCATCAAAGTCAGGTGAGCTTCTAACATGTAATGAATCTGTTCCAACGCCGTACGTTTTTCCACTATCCGCATGAATAGAAGGAGTAAAAGTGAATAATAGCAAAAATACTGCCACGAATACCATCGAATAGCTGTGTTTCCTCATATTATCTCTCCTCGTATAAGTATATTTAGGTCTGAATGCTACGAATATATGACTTCCTGAATAATTACTTACGTTTACGCTAAATCTGTGGATCTTATCAGATGTTCCTAGAGTGTACTGAGGCAAGTTGGGCAATTCTATTCCTTCTATCAATCTTAATGAAAGAATAGCGTCATGAAAAGAGAATAAAGAATCATGATCAAGACAGAGGATTGGTCGTTTTTTTAGATATAAACAATGCGAAAGTCATAGGGAAATACAAATGATTGCAAGGTTTTCTGTCATGGAAAGTGTGCTAATGGTAGTTGTGATAACGATTTTACGTAGTTAGCGAATATCTTATTGTTTTGGAACGGAGATGGTTTTATATGGAATAAACCTAGGTTATAGTAATGATTTTAAATGAAGAACATTTTGAATAATAGTTTAAATGCTTATTATTATAAGGAACAAATCTGCAGGAACAGCATTTCAAGTGTCGGATTATCTGTTTGCATATTTCTCACATCATGATCAAATATCCATTTTCTCACAAACATTAACTATGGTATTATAGCATTATTGAATCATGAACTTGGCAGTTTTAAAAAATGGGGGGTAACTATTGTGAAACGGATAATGATATTATGTATTAGTCTAATATTCCTCACGGCATGTATATATAACAAAGAAGCAAGACAGCTGAAAAATAGTGAAGCAGTACAAACGGAAATAGAGGCGGCAGTAAAAGAACAAGCAATGGAAAAATATGGAATTGATGTAGATGTAAAGATGAATAGACTTGGTTTTGCCTTTCCTGAAGGGAAAATGCTTTTACCGATGAAAACGGATAAACGGCTAGTATTACCAGTGGAGACGATGGGGGATCCTTCTTATGAATTCAGTGTGTATATATCTATTTATGATGAAGGGCGGGAAGAGTATCATTTTGATAAAAACTCAATTGATTTAACGGCCATGCCAAAAATGGCAACTGTTTTCTTAACAGATATTTATAAGGAATTATATAAAGAAGAGCTCGATAGCATAACTGAATTTGACGAAGGAGTGGAAATGAAGGTCACTGTCGACGATAAATTTTCCAATATATATTTTGAAGATAAAAAGGAAGAAGAAGCTTTACTAATGGATTTTGCTAAGGATTATAATGAAGGAAAGTTTGTAGACTCTTCTGAATATGCATCTTTAATAAGGAAATATGCAGATTTACCTAACGAGAGTTCATTACTATATGAAGACCAGATAACAGGAAGCGAACCATGTACACCGGAGATTAGTTTGAATATCGAACATGAAGATGATACGGAACAAAGTGCGGACGAAAGGATGGTTGCTCTAACAGATTTTATTGAAAAGGAAGATACGTTGCCAGACGGGATGTACTCCATTTCAATCAGGGAAGATGTTCCAGAGGAAACTCCTAATAGAAAGAATAATCATGAATCAGTATTAAGATGTGAATCCTAAATTGATCATCGAATCGAGTGCGTGATTGAAAAGGAGATGCATACAATGGACTCATTTGCTAGGGATATTCAGTTTTGCTATCCGTGGCGTTCCTATCAAAAAAGAGTATTAGATGAACTACACGAACATTTGCGTAATGATAAACTCCATGTAGTAGCACCTCCTGGTTCGGGAAAGACAGTACTAGGGATTGAAGTAATACTACAAGTAAATAAAGCTACACTCATTATTGCTCCGACATTAGCGATTAGAAATCAGTGGATTGATCGTTACTGTTCATGGGAAAATCAGAGCGTATTAGTGAGTGGCGCTAATGTAAACATAGTGTAGAGGATGATGGCAAGTTTTTTTGGTATCTTCCTCATAGCTGAACAATATGAATGGAAAGAGCATCTTGTATGAAGAGGTTCTTTCCATTCAGCAACTTAATATATTTTTCTATCCCCAAACAGTTGCTCAGCGGCAGCAGTGATGAAATCATCAAGACCAGCGTAGCAATAGTTGTTAGGTCGTAATTTCCTTCATTTGTATAAAGTTCACCGCCAAAACATCGTTAGTCTCTCGTCGTATCTAATCCCTTTTTATGTTTTTACACAGTAATTGTTTTAGTTGCTACATTATTATTCCATGAATGACAGAGTGAAAAGATAATTAGCTATTCTTGGTAGGGAACTTAGGTTAAATTCTCTCATTGCTATTACTTAAATGAATAATAAGTTTAGCAATTTCTTTCGGTGATTTATCCATGTCATTTTGAAGCCACACTTTCATTACTTCGATACTTCCTTTAATAATAAATGCACTAATATATTGGGACGTCTCATAATCGATGCCTATTTGCTCTTGGTTATACATAATAGATTGTTTTGCGATATCACGTATGTTTTGTTCAAAAGAAGAATGACTATTTTTACTTAATAAAATCTGACACTCCTTTTGTTTTGTAGCAAAATATTCAATTAGCTTTTCGGTCATTTTTAATGCTTCATCTTCTTTTGAAAAGTTATAGGAGCTTAAAAAAGAGTTTAAATCATCGATTAATTCTTTTTCCATGTGCTCCAGTAAATCAAAAGGGTTGTCATAATGTGCATAAAAAGTGGAACGATTAATATCTGCAAGTTCGCATATTTCTTTTACCGTAATGGAAAATATTTGTTTCTCTTGAAGGAGTGTCATTAAGCTTTCTTTTAATACCATTCGTGTATACTTTTTTCTACGGTCCAATTTTTCATTTGTCACGAGATTGTCACCAACTTTACCTCTAGTTTTCCAACATTTAATTTAATAATGTTGGATTATATACTCATTATACAAAACTGTCTGTTGAAAAGGCAACACAGTGTTATATAATTATGTTGGAAGATGATTTCCACTTTTAGAGGAAAATTGGAGTCATTTATTTTAGTGGCTGGTGCGAGAGGATGAGTAACAATCGATATAGCATCACGTATTATTAAACATAAAAAATCAATTGTCATTATAACTGCGATTATTACGTTACTATGTGTAGGCATGCAGTTTTTTGTATCTGTAAACTATGATATGAAAGACTATTTACCGAAAGATTCTCCATCAACCGAAGCGATGGATGTTATGGAAGAAGAGTTTGAAGGAGCCGTACCTAATACAGATGTCATGATGCAGGATGTTACGATACAAGAAGCATTAGCGTTTAAAGAAGAACTCTCTGCCATTGATGGCGTATCAGATGTAACATGGCTTGATGATGCGGTTGATATGAAAACACCAATTGAAATGATTGATGAAGAGACAGTGGAAACATATTACAAAGACGGCAATGCATTATTTTCCTTTAGTATTCGTGATGGTGATGAAGTAGAAATTACGGATGAAATATACGAATTAATAGGTGAAGATAATGCGATGATAGGAGAAGCACTGAATACAGCTACTCAACAAAAAATGGCTTTTAGTGAAACGATGTTTGCGGCCAGTTTACTTGTGCCAGTCATTATTATTATTTTGATTTTATCGACGACATCATGGCTTGAACCTGTGTTTTTCTTAACGGCGATAGGTGTATCTGTTTTAATTAATTTGGGGACGAATATTTTTCTAGGTGAAATTTCATTTGTCACGCAGTCGGTTGCACCAATTTTACAACTGGCTGTTTCGTTGGATTATGCCATTTTTTTATTACATAGTTTCCAAGATTACCGGGATGAAGGGATAGAGCCAAAAGAAGCCATGCGATTAGCGATGAAGCGATCATTTCCAGCTATAATTGCTAGTGCATCAACGACATTTTTTGGATTTATCGCACTAACGTTTATGAATTTCGAAATTGGTTCAGATCTTGGATTAAATTTAGTAAAAGGAATCGTCTTAAGTTTTATTAGTGTGATAATCTTTTTACCAGCACTTACCCTAATGTTTTATAAATGGATTGATAAAACACAACATAAACCAATTATTCCAAAGTTCAAAAACGTCGGCAAGTATGTCATGAAATGGAAGGTCCCAGTTGTGATACTAGTTGCCTTACTCATCGTTCCGACATTTATGGCACAAAGTAAAACATCGTTTATTTATGGAATTGGAGAACAACCAGAAGATACAAGAGCTGGAAGTGATGAAAAGGAGATAGAATCCATTTTTGGCAAAAACACACAAATTGTTTTGCTTGTTCCTAAAGGGGATGTGGCGAAAGAAGCGAAGTTAGTGCAGGATTTGGACGAAGTAAGTGATGTGAAGCATGCACTTGCTTATGTAACTACCGTAAGTGCTGCTATCCCAGAAGAGTATTTGGAAGAAGATGTAACAGAGCAATTTTATTCGGACCATTATAGTAGAGTCATTCTCACTACAGATGAAGAAGCGGAAGGGGATAACGCATTTAGTATTATTGAAGAAGTGCAAGAAAATGCGGAAAATTACTATGGAGATGATTATTATACGCTCGGTGAAAGTGTGACATTGTATGATATGAAAAATGTCGTCCAAAAAGATAATAAACTCGTAAATATTTTAACGGTTGTTACAATTGCTTTGGTATTATTAGTGACATTTAAATCTATATCATTTCCAGTGTTATTATTATTAACGATTCAATCGTCCGTATGGATCAACTTGTCAGTTCCTTATTTTACGAACTCTTCATTAGTGTTTGTAGGTTATTTAATTGTTAGTACAGTACAGCTCGCTGCTACAGTTGATTATGCCATATTGCTCACGGTAGAATATCGGGAAAACCGTAAGAAGATGCACGCATTACCTGCTATTAAACAAACATTAGATGAAAAATTGTTTGCAATTATTATTTCTGCATCCATCTTATCGAGTGTAGGTTTTATTTTATGGATCACATCGACCAATCCAGTTGTATCATCGATTGGATTATTACTTGGACGGGGTGCGTTATTAGCATTTACAATGGTTGTTTTACTCTTACCGGCAATGCTAGTTATGTTGGATAAATTGATTGACAAAACGTCGTGGAAAGCGAATTTTTATCGCGGAGAAAAGGAGGAGAACTAGATGCATATGATAAGGAAAATATTACTTATTGTGATGGTTACGCTACTTATGATACCTAGCTTATCTATAACAGTAAGTGCGAAAGATGACAAGCAGAATGATCAAGATGGCTATGTTTCATCGAAGGATGAAGTCGTCTATGCTACACTTCATCCATCAGGTGATCAAAAGGAAATGTATGTCGTCAATATGCTTGAGGTCACAAAGGCTGGAAAAGTAGTAGACCATGGACATTATGAAAATGTGAAAAACTTAACTGATTTAGCGGATATAAAACAATCAGAGGATACAATTACGGTAGACGCACCTGAAGGAAAGTTTTATTATCAAGGGAATATGACTGATACGCCGCTTCCTTGGCATTTTACGATTACGTATTACTTAGATAATCAACAAGTGGAAGCACAAGAGTTAATTGGAAAGACTGGCCATGTACAAATGGATATAGATGTGAAGCAACATCAAGAAGCGGATAAAGCCTTTTTTGAAAACTATCTCTTACAACTATCTTTGCCGTTTGATGCAGATACAACAAAGAATATAAAGGCGGAAGAGGCAGTGATAGCAAGTGCGGGGAAAGATGAACTCGTTACATTTACGGCAATGCCTGATGAAGAAGCGACTTTTTCGGTTGAAGCAGATGTAGAAGCCTTTGAAATGGATGCAATTGAAATAAGTGGAGTACCTTCTACCATGAGTATTGATGCTCCTGATACCGATGATATGACAGGAGATATGCAAACATTAGCTGATGCAATTGCTGAGGTGAATGGAGGAGTAGCAGATTTAAAGCGAGGAGTAGCGGAATTAAATAAAGGAACATCCGACCTTGAAAATGGATCGAGTGAATTTACATCTGGTATGAATGAACTGGATGGTTCATCTACTGAACTAGTGGATGGCTCCAGTGAAATTAATCAAGCATTGCAAGGATTAGATGGTTCATTAGGTGAGCTGGATGATATAAATTTAGATGAGTTCGATCAATTACAAGCAGGTATTTCAGAAATGTCTAGTGGTTTTAAAGAAGCGAAAGATGGTTTAACAGCGTTACAAGATGGTTACAGTGACGCGTATGAGGCATTAGAAAAGGCAATCGATGATATACCGTCCGAACAACTATCAGAATCAGACATCAAGGCATTATACGAGAGTGGAGCAGATACCGAAACAGTCGATCGACTGGTTGCGACGTATGAAACTGCACAAGTAGCAAAAGGGACTTTTAATGAAGTGAAACAAGGTTTTGAAGCAGTCGATACAACGCTTGGTACCGTAATTGAGTCCTTGGGCGAAGCGGAAGTAGGTGTCGATCAAGTTGTCGATGAGCTGGGGGCATCTTTAGATGAGCTGGAGATGAGTGAAGGAATGGGAGCCTTACAAGAAGGTGTGAATGATTTAGCTACCAACTATGAGGAGTTCCATGGTGGATTGGTAGCATATACAAATGGAGTAAGTGAACTAACAAATGCATACCAAGCATTAGATGGTGGCATATCCGATCTATCCAACGGAACAGATGATGTGGAGACTGGTGTTGGTGAATTACACAATGGTACAAATCAGTTAGAACGTTCAACAAGTAATCTACCAGCAGAAATGACTGAGGAAATTGATAAAATGATCGATGAATATGATAAGTCTGATTTTGATGCGATGTCTTTCGTTGAACCGGATAAAAATGAAGAAGTCTTTGCTGTTCAATTTGTATTGCAAACAGAAAGCTTGAAAAAAGAAGAACCAGAAACGGATGATGATGAACAAGAAGAGGAAAAAGGAGTCTGGGAAAGGTTTTTAGATTTGTTTAGGTAAGGTTAGTGAATTTCATCATTTTGTAGCGGTGTGGGGAAAACCTATCTTATAAAATGGATGAAAGTATTAAGAGGTTTTAATACGAGTGAAAATTATAATAGATCACAAAAAGCGATCACGTTAAGTATCTATGAAGATACTATGCGTGATCGCTTTTAAAAAGGACATCGGTGATACAAGCTAAACGGATCAAGTTGACGATTCATTTTGTTCTAACATTTCTTTTAACACTTGTGCTTGATTATGTTGTTCGTCCTTTGCTGAAAAAACTAACGTAATCGTTGCATTGTCCTTTTCCATTGCTTTTAATTTGTCAAAGCTCGCTTTTTGTTCTCCACTTTGCAATTCCTTTCGATATTTTTTCGTGAACGTTTCGAATTTGTCTGGGTCATGATCAAACCATTGTCTCAGTTCCTTCGTAGGTCCAATTTCTTTGAACCATTCATCAAGCTTGGCATTCTCTTTTGATACACCACGGGGCCATACACGATCAACTAATATACGTTTACCATCATTGTCTGATTTGTCCTCATAAATTCTTTTTAATTTTACCGTCATTTTACATGCTCCAATTTGTTCAAATTTGGCCTATATTTAAAATCAGTATTACGATATTTACATTTACAATATATCACTTTCCCTTATAAGAAAAGAACAAACATAGTTCATCTTTACTCAATTTTCTTCGTGTGTAAGAAGCTAATCAGCCCTGTTCATCTGAATGCCAAAACTCATATCAATTATTTCACTAT
>JAPFCO010000242.1 GCA_026169505.1 Pseudogracilibacillus sp. | reverse complement strand
GCTATATGTTTGGCCAATATAAACGATTACAAGGCGCGTATCATGCTGGCGTTCTCACTGGTAAGGGATTAAATTATGGTGGGAGTCTCGGCCGAACGGAAGCAACTGGTTATGGAACCATCTACTTTGTAGAAGAAATGCTAAACGATCTACGAATGGATTTTCGTAATCTAACCTTAATTACTTCTGGTTCAGGAAATGTTGCCATCCACGCAATGGATAAAGCAATTAAACTAGGGGCTAAAGTTGTAGCTTGTAGTGATTCAAGTGGTTATATTTATGATAAAAACGGATTAAGTTTACAAACGATTCAGCGTATTAAAGTTGATGAAGGCGGACGAATTAAAGAATACATTGATTTCCACCCGGAAGCAGAATATTTTGATGATTGCACGAAGATTTGGTCGGTTCCATGTGATATTGCGCTTCCATGTGCTACACAAAATGAAATCGATGAAGATTCTGCAAAAATGCTCGTCCAAAACGGAGTGAAGGTCGTCGCTGAAGGAGCCAATATGCCGTGTACGTTTGAAGCAATCAATACATTCATAGATAATGGCATCTCTTTCGGGCCAGCTCAAGCCGTAAACGCTGGTGGTGTCGCTTGTTCTGCACTTGAAATGGCACAAAATAGTGCTAGACTAAATTGGACATTCGAGGAAGTTGACACCGAAATTAAAAAAATTATGAAAGATATTTATCGTAATTGCACAAGAGCAGCAAGCAAATATGGGAGTCCAGGGAATCTTGTCATCGGTGCGAATATCGCAGGTTTCACAAAAGTGGCCGATACAATGATTGAACAAGGAGTTATTTAAAAAGTACGTAGATCATATCACATCGATATGATCTACGTACTTTTTATTTGGATCATTTACCTTTTCATAAGATTCAGATGAGTCCTTCTGTTGAGCAATGTGAATATATGCGCTACTATGAGGCTAATAGGATTATACGTGAGTCAATTTCATCATTACTTACATCAGCTACGTCACTATCGCCTACAGGTGGTCGTGCAGCTATCAATCAGTATGGTGAGATTGACTGACCTATCATGAGAGGGGAAATAACCTTGAATAAATTAACCAATCTATTACGTTCAGCAAACTATCCGATTGTTTTTACTGGCGCTGGTATGTCAACTGAAAGTGGATTACCAGATTTTCGTTCGAAAGACAGAGGATTATGGGAAAAATTCAATCCAAATGAACTAGCAAATGTCCAAGCTTTACGTCATAATACAGCAGAATTTACAGCATTCTATCAATATAGATTAGCTACATTATATAAATATAAACCCCATGAAGGTCATCACGTTTTAGCTAATTGGGAAAACGATGGGGTAATCAAAGGAATCATCACACAAAACGTCGATACATTTCACTATGACGCTGGTAGTAAGAATGTCATGGAACTGCATGGGTCATTTCGTACATTTCATTGTCACGAATGTGAGCAACCTTTTGATCGTGAAAATTATTTCGCCGGGAAGTCTACTTGTTCCTGTGGAGGTACCATTCGGCCAGGCATCGTATTATTTGGCGAACAATTACCACAAGATACGTTTATGCAGGCTGAACAAGAAGCTGGCAAAGCAGATCTATTTATTGTGTTAGGATCTTCTTTAACCGTATCACCTGCAAACATGTTTCCGCTTGTTGCAAAGGAAAACGGAGCGAAACTAGTCATTATTAATCAGGAGCCAACGGATTATGACAGGTATGCCGACTTGGTGATCCAAGATAAAAGTATTAAAGAAGTACTAACAGAAATCGCGGCAGTCATATAAACAAAGATGCATTGAGCCGAATGGATCTTGTCGAAGAAGATCCATTCGGCGATTATCTGTTCATCTATTGCTTGATTTCGGCAAATGAGCTAGCATATTTTGATAAGCAAAACCCTTCACCTGCTCTTCACTATAATGTTTTAACAACTCATTAATTAAATTAGGATATTTACTCGCATTCTCTAGGCCAGTAACAAACAAGTTAATTCCATCAAAATCCGAACCAAAACCTATTAGTTTTTCACCTCCTAATGCACATAGATGATCAATATGTTTGATCACATCCGTTATTGTCGCTGTTTCCCTTCCTTCATTGATAAAAGGCGGATAAAACACGACATGAATGAGGCCCTTTTTAGCAAATAGCGCCTTTGCTTGCCCATCATACAAATTCCTTGGATGTTCACATATTGTTCGTGCGTTCGAGTGACTTGCTATTGGAAAGTCCGCAAGTTCCATGACATCCCAAAAGCCTGCAACAGATAAATGGGAAACATCTGTAAACACATGATACTCATTATTCAGCGCAACAACCTCTTTGCCAAATAATGTTAAGCCCCCACCCCGCGGCTCGCCAACACCATCTGCACAAAGATTAGCATAATTCCATGTCAATCCTAATGAGAGCACACCAAGTCGATATAAATGTCGTAATTTAACGGGGCTATTCCCAATAACATCCGCTCCTTCTAATGTTAATACTGCACCGATTTCCCCTGCTTCTAACTGTTGTATCTGTTGCCAGTTTTTAATATGTTTCATTTCTGGATTTTCTCCCAAAACATGACGATAAAACAGATCCACTTGTTCCAGCGCAGACTGCCATTTCTGATCAGATGAAAGTTCTGGTTGAATAAAAATCGCATAAAACTGAATCATTATATTCCCTTGTTTTAATTTATCTATAGATGTATCCAATGTATCATCCTGATCAAGCGATACCTTTTTTTGTTTCATTTGTAATTTTAATAATGCGTCACAATGGGTATCAATGATTTTCATCAACATGCCCTCCTCCACTCGTAACTCCTACCGGATGACCTACAGTTGGTGCACGTTTATCTTGTAACCAACAAGCAACAGAATGGGTATCAGATAATGTTGTATAAGCTGGTTTATAATCATGACATACTTTCATGACATATGGACATCTAGCTGCGAATGGACAACCTTCATGCATTTTACTGATATCAGGAGGGGAACCTGATATAGGTATAAGTGGAACATTACCCTTTTGATGCATTTTTGGCATTGATTGCAACAATCCCCATGTATAAGGATGTTTCGCCTTATAAAATATTTCGTTTACTACACCCGTTTCGACAATCTCTCCTGCGTACATCACTGCCACCCGCTGTGCCATATTCGCTACGACTGCAAGATCATGGGTAATCAGCATAATCGATGTTTTTACTTGTTGCTGTAAATCTTTCATTAAATCTAATATTTGCGCTTGAATCGTTACATCCAAAGCTGTTGTTGGCTCATCAGCTATTAAAATTTTCGGATGACAAGCTAATGCAATCGCGATGACGACACGCTGCCTCATACCACCAGAGAATTCATGTGGAAAGGCAGACATTCTTTCTGTTGCATTTGGAATGCCAACTAGCGCCAATAATTCACGGGCTCGTTCATATGCTTGCCTTTTACTGATCTGTTGATGTTTACGCAATCCTTCCATTACTTGTTTGCCCACTTTCATCGTTGGATTCAAGGATGTCATTGGGTCCTGGAACACCATCGAAATCTCTTTCCCACGTATTTTCTCCATTTCCCTTGCTGTATATTGAAGTAGATCTTGCCCTTTATATACAATCGATCCGTGGTTAATAAGTGTAGACCTCTTTGGCAATAATTTCATCATACTTTTTGCAGTGACTGACTTTCCTGAACCTGACTCTCCAACAATCGCTAATGTCTCTCCTTCTTGCAACACAAAAGAAATGCCACGAACTGCATGAATCACATGGTTATGTGTCCTGAACGAAATTTCTAAATCATGTACCGATAAAATAGTGCCACTCAATATATCCCTCCTTTACTTTCTCATTTTCGGATCAAGTGCATCTCTTAGCCCATCACCAAGTACATTAAAACTAATCATGATTGCACTAATAATGATCGCAGGAAAAATCAATTTATAGGAGAAAAAGCGCATTTGCTGATATCCATCGTCAATTAGCGTACCAAGTGAAGCTAGCGGTGGTTGAATCCCTAGTCCAATAAAACTTAAAAAGGCTTCAAAGAAAATAGCTGTCGGTATCGTAAACATTAATGTAACTATAATTGGCCCTACTGCATTCGGTAGTAAATGTTTCCAAATCAATTGCTGATTTGTTGCTCCTAGAGCTCTTGATGCTAGAATAAATTCCTGACCTTTTAGTTGGAGAATTTGTCCACGAACAATTCGCGCCATATTTACCCAGCCGGTAATAACCATCGCAAGAATAATCGTCAATATTCCAGGCTGTAAAATTAATATAAAAAGAATGATGACAATTAAATTCGGAATCCCTACAAGTACTTCTACAATCCGCTGCATTATGTCATCTACTCTACCACCATAAAACGCAGAGATACCACCATAAATAACGCCGATTAATAAATCCAATATTGCTGCAACAAGAGCAATAATCATCGACACTTGTGTCCCATTCCATACTCTTGTCCATAGATCGCGCCCAAATTCATCTGTCCCTATCCATGCTGCTGCATTTGTTAATGACCTTGCCTCATACACATCTTTACCATGTGAATCTGTTCCATCAAAGCCTGCCCATTCCAACCCATGTAGAAGGGGCGGTAAATTGGATCGTGTCAAATCTTGTCCATCAAATGCATACTTATTCATCATTGGACCGAATATCGCTAATAATGACACGAGCATGATCGTTATTAATCCAATCACCGCACCACGGTTCTTTAGTAAACGACGAAATGATTCCCTCCAAAAGCTTACTTGAGGATTGGGGATTGCCTCCGCTTCTGATTCCTTCACCGGATCAGGTACAAAAAGATCATCCGTAAGATCCGCATCATCATACCGCATATTACTTCTCCCTCCCCAGTGTGATTCGTGGATCCAGCATGACATATAATATATCTACAATAAAAATGACTACGATAAATAATGCACTGAAAAATAATGTAATCCCCATGATCACACTGTAATCATTCACAAGGATGGAAAGGGTAAATTGCTCTCCTAGTCCAGGAACAGCAAATATTTTCTCAATGACCAATGTACCGGTCATGATGCTAACAGTTAATGGTCCTACTACAGTAACTGCTGGAATGAGCGCATTCCTTAGTACATGTTTTATAATAACGACTTCTTCTCTAATTCCTTTCGCTCTAGCAGTTAACACATAATCTTGTCCGAGTACTTCCAACATTTCCGAGCGAATAAATCGAGCCACCGTAGCTATGACCATCACAGAAAGTGCAATCGAAGGCATGATCGAGTAACTATATCCTTTCCATAATGCAACAGGTAGCCATCCTAATTTCACACCGATAAAATATTGCATCAAAGCAGCAAAAACAAATGAAGGAATCGACATGCCTAAAACAGCTATAAATACAGCACCATAATCCAACATCGTATTATGCTTCAGAGCGGAAATGACACCTAAAACAAGCCCTAACATAAAACCAATGATAATGGCTTGAGCCCCAATTAATGCGGATGGCCCAATTCGAATTGCAATGACATCAATCACCGTTCTGCCTTGTGACTGAAAAGACAACCCTAGATCTCCTTGCAGTAAATTCCCTACATATGTAACATATTGCACAGCCAATGGTTGATCCAAACCATACTTCGCATTCATTATTTCTAATTGTTTTTCAGATAGCTTTTCCGGATTACTAAAAGGTGTGCCAGGCAATAGTTTCATTAGAAAAAAAGTAATCGTAATAATAATGAATAGTGTAATTACCATATAAAATAATCTTTTAACGATATAGTTGCTCATCATCCCACCTCATTATTTTGATAGAAAGGGACTTAGCCTCGTAGATTGAAATACTCATCATAAATAAACGGGTGAATATAGGCTGGGACATAGCTAGAACGATCAGCTGAAAATCCAAATATTATGCTACTTAAGCGAACGATAGTTCTGTAGCAAGTTATAGATACTACCATTCCGCTTCCCCTTTGATTAAAAAACTGATGTCCCAGCCTCTTTGCAATCCGATTCTTTTTTTATTCCAATGAGGTCCATTTATAATCAAACTGTGGTGCCGCTGGATGACGAACCATCCCTTTGATATACGGACGCATTAAAATGGAATCGGCATCTTGGAATAGCGGAACAATATGCACTTCATCTAATAGCATCTTCTCAGCATCCAATAGCAGCTGATATCGTTTCTCCTCATCCGTTTCTGCTCTTGCTTCATTAATTAAATCGTCATATGCTTGATCAGAGAAATCCATACGGTTAGCTGAACCATTCGTAATCCACATATCAAGGAATGTCATCGGATCGTTAAAATCCGGTCCCCAAGTGGAAATAACCATGTCATAATCTACTGCCTTTTCTTGTTCTAAACGGGCTTCAAAAGGGACTTTTTTAATATCAATCGTTAAACCATCTAAATTCGTTTCCAATTGGTTTTTAACAAACTCGGCTGACTTTTGATGGACTTCATCATCAGAAACCGTTATTGCAAACGCTAATTCTTCCTCACCAATCTCTACTAACCCCTGTTCCCATAGCGCCTTCGCATCTTCTTGTGATCCTTCATTAAAATCACCATTGATGGCTCGGAAATCCTCGTTATCTTCTGGAGAAAAAGAAAAGTCATTCGGCACTAACCCATTTAAGGGTTTGGAACCATCATTTAAAATCGTTCCTGTCAGCCCTTCTTTATCAATCGACATATCGAAAGCCTTCCGTATCGATTCATTTTGAAACGCTTCATCATTATGATTGAAACGCATAAATACAATCGATGGTCTTTCTTCTACAAAAAAAGCTTCATCATTTTCATATTCATCTACATAAGAAGATGACAGTTCAATTCGATCCAATTCATCTGTCTCCCATAGATTCACAGCTGTCGATGTTTCCTTCACCACACTGACATTGATTTCTTCCAACTCTACTGCATCCGCATCCCAGTAATCTTCATTTTTCTTTAAAACCCAACCCTGATCATGTTCCCAGGCATCCAATACAAAAGCACCATTAAACAGTATTTTATCCGCCTCTGTTCCATACTGCTCGCCCGCTTCTTCTACGAATGCTTCATTTTGTGGAAAAAACGTTGGAAACGTCAATAACTGCATAAACAATGGGTTCGGGCTCTCCAATGTTACGACAAGTGTCTGATCATCCTCCGCTTTTACACCAAGCTCATCCGGATCCATCTCCTCATCTAAAATAGCTTGGGCGTTTTGCATATTCGCCGTAATAAACATGTCACTATAGTGTCCAGCTACCTCAAACGTACGTTTCCAAGCATATTCAAAATCTGCAGCTATTACGGCTTCCCCATTACTCCATGTGGCATCACGTAATGTAAATGTATGAACCGTTTCATCATCACTAATGTCATGACTCTCCGCCAAAGCTAGTTGTGGCTCATGATTCTCATCCCCACGATACAGCCCTTCATTAATATTATTTAAAGTAGAAAAACCGACCATATCATGCGCATGTGAGGAATCTAATGTTGGAATTTCTGAGTTTTCATATAGAAGAATTGAGTTCGTTGCATTCTCTTTATTATCATCCGTACTTTCCTCATCACTTTCTTCAGCAGTATCATTCGTTTCTCCCTTTCCATCCGCATCATCTTCAAAACCACAAGCAGTGACAAAGATCAGAAGAATAATTGATAATAACAACAACAATACCTTTCTCACAACAAATTCCCCCCTACTATTATTTGTGCAGAAAAATTTATGAAAGTCATTTTAAGATGTCTTAAAATATGTATCCATAAATGTCAGTTCCTACATTAGTCTATGAAACTGTAAGGAAATTTAGGACAAATTTAATTGCCTTTACTTGTGGAATGGTTTGTTCGTACCTGTGGAAATAGGTGGGGTAATTTTAATGCAAGATGCATACAGTCTAAGGAACAAATCAGAAAGGAAGTACGCTATGAAAAATCAAATACTTTTGCTGACTATATGCATTTCAAGTAGTTTTTTTATCATTACATTGTTGATCAGCTTTTCTTTCAATTTGCTTCCATTTTGGGACACTATGTTTGCATGTTCATTACTGCTGACGTTGATAGGTGCCAGTATGTACATGTTACAATCGGGCTTCTTTCAGCCATACTTCAGATATTTCAGATACTTTTTCCGTAAAATAAACCGTCCAGAACAAATGGCGGATCAGGTGGAACGGAAAGACAATGATATACCAACAACGTCTATAAAGCTCCCTCTTGCGGTTCCGTTCACAGTAACAGGGATAATATTAACAATCACCACTAGCTTGGTTTCTTTCTTACTATATTGATTGAATGATTTCAATCAAATGATTACATCGTATTTTCGCTTTTACCATCTGACTGTCTATCTTGCATTTCTTTCATCCTTTATCGCTCCGTCTAAAAAGAGATCATAAGGCAGTTCATTGACTTGTCTTCCCTTTCGTCCCCTTGTTGTTATCGCCATCGTTAAGGAATTAAAAATAGCCTCCTCTGTCACTTCAGCTGCACCTAGAAACAATTCATTCATGGTCGCCTGATCATCAAGCAATTGAACAACTTTCTCCTTTGTTTCATCACTATGATGCGGAAAGGTTTGTGCCGTAGAAAAAGCAATGACAATATCGCCGCTACCATGGGCAATATGACTGCCTGCTTTTCCTAGACCAACACCTGCCCGTTTAGCTATTCGTTTTAACTGACGCTCATTTAGCGGCGCATTTGTTGCCAGTACAATCATAATCGACCCATCTGACGCCACGTTAAATTGCTCATCTACCTGCTGGCCTTGGTGAGAGAAGATTTTATGTTGCAGTAAATCTTCTTGCTTTCCAAAATTGCTCAAGACAAGGCATCCAATGACATATGTTTCACCAATCAATCTCGACGAACAGCCAATACCACCTTTATAATTAAAACAAACCATTCCTGTCCCTGCGCCAACTGCTCCTTCCTCTACCCGGTTACTCGTCGCCTTCCTAATTGCTTTACGTGCATGTTCCGGTTGCATAGGAAAAGTTCTAATTGCATTTAAGTAGCTATCATTACACTCACCGACAACTACATTGATTGTTCCAGCCGTATCCCCAATTTCCGGATTTTTTTCTAATAGATACCCCAATGTACCTTGTGTGATAGCAGGAACTCCAAACGTATTTGTTAACATGATTGGTGATTCTAATCTACCAAGCTCATCTAATTGCACGAGTCCTGTTGTTTTCCCAAAACCATTCAGCACATAGCCTGCTGCAGCGACCTTGTGACGAAATAAATTACCTCCATGCGGTAAAACAGCTGTTACACCTGTACTAACATATTCATCATTTTGTAGAGCATAATAAAGTGTTTCATGCCCTACGCACACACCCGGCACATCCGTTATACAGTTCTTTGTTCCAACCCGCAATTTCCCAATCGAAATACCTAGCTCTCTAAGTTTCTTTCTTGTCATCTCTTTCCACCTACTTTTTATTTATATAAGTCGCCCGCTCTAGAAACCTCACTTATTCCTTTTACTCTTACATAACCATTTTATGATAGATAGTCTGCTGACATACACGCACACCAAAAAGGAGCTTTCATAAAAAGCTCCTTTTAAAAACGAGATCACTGAAAAACTTTATTAAATTATAATACTGGACAATAACGAAACAAAGCATCCTAACTATACGAAGACCCCCATGGAAAGCGAAGTATAGTTAGGATGCGAATTTAACAATCATAAAATGTAAGCTTGCTGCTTTTTTCAGCAGCCTCTTAAAAACAGATTTATTTTTTAAAATTAATATTTGGTGGATCTTTTATATCTTCCATTACACGCTCTTCCAGTACTTTCACTTGGTGGCTTGTTCCACCACATATATATTTAAATATCCCATTATTAAAGTCTGTTCCGATTTCCTTATAAAATACACCTTCGAATAAAATCTCCTTCGATTTTGCAAATGTTAATACAAAACCTTGTTCATCACGCTTTAAAAATCCGCGGATCCCTTTTTCATACATCGCTTCATCTGCCACTTTTAATGCACGATCAACTGACACAATATGAATATCAATGAATACTAATTCACGTAATAATGCATTCACAAATGAGCCTTTCGTTATTTCTTCCCAACGATTCTGAGGATGTTCTCCGACGATGACTTGAGTAACATTATTTTTGTATGCAACCTCTTTAATTGCTTTAACAATCGGACGTGACTCATCATCTTTCAAAATAAATCTCTCTGCCCCTAATTCTTCTGAGAGTTCTCGCCATTGTTCGATATAACTCGCCTTTTCTGCATCAAACTCATCTGAAGATAATTGATCAACTGTCAAAACATAAAAAGGACTATTCGACAATTTAGACAATTCGTATGCACGCCTGATTAAACGTTCACCATTCGGACCATAATATACGCAAACTAATATACGCTCATCCATTTGGCTTTTAACATCACCCACTACAGGTCACCTCTTCTTTTGGAGAAATATTTCTCATCTACATGGACCTATTATACGTTATGTTACAAAAAAATTCTATCCTTTCACTATTCCTTATTTTTCTTCGTTATTTAAAGCATTTTCTAATTTGTTCTATATTGTTTGCGTGCGATTGTGTGAAAATTAGTATATAATTAACTAGTAATATATTTTTAAAGTAACTTTAGTACATACATGAATCAATTTCATCATTACTTAAATCAGCTACAGCTTGTAGGAAAGTAGCGATAAATCCGTATGATGAAATTGACTAACAATAACCTCATTTTAAATTATGAGCTTCGGATTGATCTCATCATATTAGTAAAGGAGGAAACCAATTGCTCACAATAAATATGGCGATCCTTCTACCATTTATTGTCGCCATTTTACTTTTACTCTTTTTTCGTAACTTCTCTCGATTTCATATTGGCTGGCTCGTTATTTTCGTTCCGGCAGTTTTATTCATCTTATTGTCACGCAAAATCCCTTTCATTGCTAACGGAGGGACAATTACACAGATAATACATTGGATTCCTGCCTATGATATTAATTTTGTCACACATCTTGATGGACTTAGCATGATCTTTGGATTGCTCATTACAGGAATTGGTACATTAGTTGTTTTATACTCCATTTATTACTTAGCTACGGAAACATCCATTTTACAATTTTATATTTATTTGCTTTTATTTATGGGAAGTATGCTGGGCGTCGTCTTCTCTGACCACTTAATGGTATTATACGTTTTTTGGGAACTAACTAGTATTTCCTCCTTTCTATTAATAGCCTTCTGGTTCCAACGTAAAGGATCAAGATATGGAGCGAAAAAGGCATTACATATTACAATATTTGGTGGGTTCGCAATGCTTGTGGGCTTCCTCATGCTGTATTTTCTTACGGGAACTTTTAGTGTCCAAGAAATTATTGCAACAATTGGTCAATATAAAAGTCATCCGTTGATGCCTGCTATCATTATTTTGATTTTATTAGGTGCATTTACAAAATCTGCGCAGTTTCCTTTCCATATTTGGTTACCAGACGCGATGGAAGCTCCAACCCCTGTCAGTGCTTATTTACACTCAGCGACTATGGTAAAGGCGGGAATATATATTGTTGCTCGTTTTACACCTGTTTTTGGAGGAGAGGCTTTATGGTTCTGGCTCGTTAGTGCTATTGGACTCATTACTTTATTCTGGGGTTCCTTCACTGCGATTCGTCAAACGGACTTAAAAGCATTACTAGCCTATTCAACCATCAGTCAACTTGGTTTAATTATGACTTTATTTGGTGTCGGATCTGTTTCTTTACATCCGCAATTAAATATCGAAACAGTTTTATATAGTCAAGCCGTGTTTGCTGCCTTATTTCATTTAATTAATCACTCAACCTTTAAAGGTGCATTATTTATGGTCATCGGGATTATCGACTTTAAGGTCGGTACTCGTGATTTACGAAGATTGGGAGGACTTATGGCACTAATGCCTATTTCCTTTACAATCGCAATGATTGGTAGCTTTTCTATGGCAGGATTGCCTCCCTTTAATGGTTTTTTAAGTAAAGAAATGTTCTTTACAGCTATGTTACATCTAAAAGATTTTGATGTGTTTAATATTCAAACATTTGCAGGAGTATTCCCTGTTGTTGCATGGATTGCAAGTATCTTTACCTTTTTATATTCGATGATGATTGTCTTTTTAACTTTCTTCGGTCCATATAAAGAGCAACCAGATGTTCAAGCAGAAGAACCTAGTCCTGGCATGTTAATCCCACCGGTTATTTTATCCATTTTAGTCGTAGTCATTTTCTTTTTCCCAAATGTACTGGGGGATTTTATCATTAAACCGGCTGTGTATAGTATTTATCCAAATATTACGGATCCGTTAATTGGTGACATCGTGCATTGGCATGGATTCAATACTGAATTAATGATGACAATTGGTATCATAATTGTAGGTATCGTTCTATTTATGTTCCGAGACTATGTTCGTAAAGTTTTTGTCCTGTTTCCGAAAGGATTATCTTTCGATACATTATATAATAACGCAATTGACTCCATCGATCATGGTGCAAAGTCTTTAACTAATTTTTATATGACAGGCTATTTGAAACATTACCTTTCTTATATTTTTATGTTCTTTATTATCACATTAGGTGGAGCATTATTTTATCTTGATGCTTTTGCATTTTCAATGGCTGAGGACCAACCTGTTCATGCGTTCGTTTGGGTGTTGTCACCACTTATTATCATTGCGGCGATTGCTGTCATGTTCACTTCATCAAGACTAACAGCTATCGTAATTAATGGTTTCATTGGGTTTGCGATTGCCATGTTATTTGTTGTTTTAAGAGCACCTGACTTGGCATTAACGCAATTAGTCGTTGAAACAGTCACAACCGCATTGTTTTTATTATGTTTTTACTTCTTGCCGGAGTGGAAAACATTTGTGATCAATCGGAAGCAAAAAACCTTTAATATTATCATTTCTGTTGCTGTCGGAGTTATCTTTACTTTAATTGCCTTATCAGTTAATAGTGGAAAACTATTCAGTTCGATCTCCAGTTTCTTTGAAAATGCGGATGAACTGACAGGCGCTCATAATATTGTCAATACAATACTCGGTGACTTCCGAGCATTTGATACGATGTTAGAAGTTATTGTATTATTCATTGCAGGAATTGGTGTGTACACTTTAATTAAATTCAAAAAAGATAAAGGAGCGAATAAAATTGAAGATCAATGAAGTCATTTTACAATCAGTCACTAAAATTATTGTCTTCATTATTTTAACACTCGCTCTTTATCTGTTCTTTTCTGGACATAATAATCCTGGTGGTGGATTTGTTGGAGGGTTAGTGTTGGCATCAAGCTTTGTGTTAATGTTACTAGCATTTGATATTGAAACAGTTAAAGAAGGTATCCCTGTCGATTTTAAAATTATCAGTGCGTTTGGTGCATTAATCGTCTTATTAACAGGTCTTGGAGCCACAATTTTCGGAGAAGCCTTTTTAACTCAAACATTTGCCACTTTTGAACTGCCACTTTTTGGAGAAATGGAATTTTCAACTGTCACTATTTTTGAAATAGGGGTAGCCTTAGCCGTAGTAGGAGTAGTTGTCACAATTATTTTGAGCATTAGCGAGGATGTGTAACAGATGGAAACATTCATTATTATTGTTGCTGGTATTTTAGTTACTAGCGCAACTTACTTACTTTTATCTAAAAACATTATCCGTATTATTCTAGGAACATCTGTCTTAACACATGCAGTACATCTACTTATCCTGGCAATGGGTGGCTTTGAAGGAGCTAATGTACCTATTATCGGAGAAGAAACAGCATCCTATGTCGATGCATTACCACAAGCACTTATTCTTACTTCTATTGTCATTAACTTTGCTGTGGCTGCTTTCTTCCTTGTATTAGCATATCAGTTATATAATCGTACAAATACAGACGATATAAGCAAGTTACGGAGGTATTACCATGAATAATCTACTTGTTCTCCCAATGGTGTTACCTTTAATTATTGGGGTACTACTCGTTTTTATCCCTTCTTATATTACCATCCAAAGATGGACAGCATTCATTGTTCTTGCGGTAAATGCTAGTATCAGCTTCTTGTTGTTACAACAAATCGTTAGCAACGGGATCATAACGCTTGATTTTGGAAATTGGGAAGCACCTTTTGGTATTTCATTTGTCGGAGATTCCTTTGCTATGATTCTTGTGTTAACGACAAATCTCATTAGTGCCATCTGTGTTTTATATGCAGCGGGAACGATTGGAAACAAACGAGAAAAATTATATTTTTATCCTTTCGTTTTAATGTTAGTTGCTGGCGTAAATGGATCATTTTTAACTGGGGATCTATTCAACCTTTTCGTTACATTTGAAGTGATGCTTTTAGCTTCTTATGCCCTGATTACACTTGGCGGAGATAAGAAACAATTACAAGAGTCCTTTAAGTACATCGCAATTAATGTCGTATCCTCAAGCCTGTTTCTGATTGCTATTGCATACCTATACGGCTTGTTAGGTACTTTAAACATGGCTCATCTATCTGAGCGAATTGCCGAAACTGGACAAACACCGTTGTTAACGGTTGTTAGCCTATTATTTCTGATTGTATTTAGTATCAAAAGCGGATTACTATTATACCAATGGTTGCCAGGTGCATATAGTACACCACCAACCGCTGTTGCCGCATTATTTGGTGCACTTTTAACAAAGGTTGGCATCTATGCATTGTTTCGTACGTTTACTTTATTATTTTATCATGAACAACAAATCACACATACGATTATTGCCGTGATGGCCGCCATTACAATCATCGGTGGGTGCATCGGAGCAATAGCTTATACAAATGTTCGACAAATAGTATCGTACAACGTTGTCATTGCAGTAGGGTTTATTCTAGTCGGTCTTGCTATTATGAACGTAACAGCAATGGAAGGAGCTATCTATTACCTTATTCACGATATGATTGTAAAAGCGTTGTTATTCTTATTAGCTGGAACCATGATCTATGTAACTAAATCCGAACGTCTCGATGAAATTAGTGGATTGATTCGAAACTATCCACTGCTCGGTTGGATGTTTTTCATTACTGTTCTATCTTTAACAGGCATTCCACCATTAAGTGGCTTCATCGGAAAAGTCTTGTTAGGTATCGGGACGATTGAAACACAGTCCTACGTCTTACTTGCACTAAGCTTTTTATCTAGCTTTATTGTTCTCTATTCCTTGTTACGGGTCTTTATGAGCTGCTTTTGGGGAGAGACGATTATTAGTAAGGAGGATGAAATTCCTTTGCCAAAAAGACATTTCATTCCGAGTGTTATTCTTGTTGCATTAACAATTGCTGTTGGATTTGGTGTCGAAGGATTAGCACCTTATGTTAAAGATGCAGCAGCAACACTAATGAATCCATCGATTTATATCGATGCTGTATTAACTAAGTAAAAGGGGGGAGATAAAATGGCGGGCCAATTTCTACTAAATCTTTTTATTACATTGTTATGGGTATTATTAAAAGATGAAACGGGATTGCATTTACACACAATCGTCACGGGCTTTATTATTGGGAGCTTTATTACGTTAACAATGCGTCGCTTTTTCGGGGGACAATTTTACTTGATTCGAGTATTTGCCATGGTCAAATTAGTCCTTATTTTCATATCGGAAACATTACAATCTAGTGTTGTTGTAATAAAACATGTAGTAAGTCCAAAAATTACCATTGAACCTGGAATATTTACGTATAAGACAATTTTAACTAGTGATTGGGAGGTAACTACACTCTCCTTGCTATTAACTCTCACTCCCGGATCTGTCGTAATGGAAATAAATGAAGCTGGAGATGTTCTTTATGTTCATGCGATGGATATAAAACGCTACAAAGGCGATTTAGAAAGTTCACTTAAGCGGTTTGAAAAGGCGATCATGGAGGTGACAAGATGATGGAAACTATTTTAATTATATCATTAATATTATTTGGCCTTGCGATTGCAATTACATTTATTCGCATATTAATTGGACCAACTTTTCCAGATCGTGTAATTGCAATGGATGTCATTGGTGTAAACTTAATTTCTGCCATCGCCATCGTGTCGATTTTATTTTCAACGCGGGCTTTTTATGATGTCATTCTCGTCTTAGGAATACTTGCTTTTATTAGTACGGTTTCCTTTTCCAAGTTTTTAGAAAGAGGTGTCATCATTGAGCGGAAACGTGATATTTGAATGGATAGGCGTTATTTTCATTTTAATTGGTAGTATTATTAGTTTCATTAGTGCTATTGGAATGATTCGATTTCCAGATATCTATACAAGGGCGCATGCTGCAACGAAGACAACAACTCTTGCTGTTTTAATTACTTTAGTCGGTACATTTATTTATGTTTGGTTTGGTGAAGCTTATATAAGTGTCAGATTGATGCTTGGAATTGTCTTTGTGTTCATTACTGCACCAGTTTCAGGTCATCTTGTTTTACGAGCAGCTTACCGAGCTAACATTAAAATGGCTGACTCAACAGCAGACGATGAATTAAAAGAAGTATTATACAATAAAGAAAGTGAGGAGAAATAACTCCCCTCACTTTTCTGGATGTAGAATCCTTGTAATAAAACCAAGATTTTCCTCATCCGCAATAAAAAAGTCAAAACCATAATGTGAACCAATTCCAATAAGAATCGTCCACGTAAATAAGCTAGCCGTCATAAATGTTAACGTCCTTTTTTTCGTACTACCAAACGTAATTGCCAGTAAGGCTGACAAATGACTTCCAACAAAAAAAGGGCCAATAAAAGTTAACCCAAAGAGCCCATAACTATTCCAAAGACCTCGAGCTCGTTTATGTTTTTTAGACGGCGCCTCTTCGTCATTTCCTTTTCGCTTACGACGCCAGTCTTTTATTTTATCTAAAAATACGATAAGTAAAATAACCGTTAAAAGATTCCCTGTAAATGCCAACACCATGACCGGAAAAGCAGGTAACCCACCAAGAATCCCCACTGGAATAATTGCAGCTATTTCCAACAAAGGGATGGCCGCTAATAAAAAAATAATTAAATACGATAGGAACATACTTTTACACCTCTTCTAAAAAAGCTTTTTTTATTTCCAACCAATAAATAAAATACTGGATCACACCAAATGCAACGAGTAGCCAAATACCAAAGTATGGGATAAGTTGTTGGAATAAATACATGGATAAAATACCGAACGGAATCGCAAAGTAATAGAAAATATACACTTTTCGCATCGCCTTAAAGGTAAAATGTTGCAGTCCCTCATCTTCTTCACGTAATTCATACGGGATAACGGTAAATATTTTAATTTTATGTTGTGGATTTTTATAATTATGCCAGAACAATAAAAGAAAGTAGCTAACGAAAAATACATAAAATGGTATAAAGTAATATCTAGCATACCATCCTTCACTATGACCTACAGCAATTATACCAAGCATGATGAGAATGAGCATCATCATGAAAGGTGACCGCAAAACTTTTTCTAACATTATTTCTCATCCCCTTCCAGCCAAAAGACCTTTTCTAATGGCAATGAAAATACTTGGGCTATTTTTATTGCCAATGTGACGGATGGCTCATAATCTGCTTTTTCGATTAAACCAATCGTTTGTCTCGTAACACCTATCAATTTTCCGAGATCAGTTTGTGAATAGTCCTCTCTCGCACGCAATTCTCGCACACGATTTCGAAGCACTAGTATCTCCTCCCTTTCACCACTTCTATTGTATAGTTTTTATAACAATATGTAAATGATTATTAACATATTGTTATAAAAACTGTACAAAAAAATCCTTACATTGAAGTAAGGATTTCATGTCATATTTAGTCAATTTCGTCATACGGATTTATCGCTACACTACTACAACCTGTAGCGACGTAGCTGATTTAGGCAATGATAAAATTGATGCATATTAATTTACTTTTTTCTTCATCTGTTTGCTTCGTAATTGTCCACATGCGGCATCGATATCTGTACCTTGTTCTAGACGAACACCACAATTAATACCTTTTGCTTGTAATGTCTCTTCAAACGATACAATTGCTTCTGCTGTACTGCGCTCATACTGAATATGTTCACTTACTGGATTATAAGGTATTAAATTCACATACGCTAAATGACGTTTGTTTTTCAGTAGCTCAGCTAATTCTAATGCTTGTTCTCTTTGATCATTTAATTCTTTAATTAAAATATATTCAAATGTAATGCGACGATTTGTCTTTTCTAAATAATAATCAATTGCTGCCATTAATTTCTTAATTGGAAACGCCCGATTAATCTTCATCAAACTTGTCCGCAATTCATCATTTGGCGCATGTAAGGAAATCGCCAAATTCACCTGTAAGCCAAGATCAGCAAATTCATAAATTTTATGTGCTAAACCGCTCGTTGACACCGTAATATGCCTTGCCCCAATTGATAAACCTTTTTGGTCATTCACTACATGTAGAAAATCGACTAAATTAGTATAGTTATCAAAAGGTTCACCAATACCCATCACAACAATATGACTGACGCGCTCTTCTGTTTCACGGTCATCTAAATGCATTTGTACACGCATAATTTGTTCGACAATTTCACCAGCAGTTAAATCCCGGTTTTTCGACAAAATACCACTAGCACAAAATGTACAGCCAATATTACAACCTACTTGTGTTGTAACACATACGGAATAACCATAATGATGACGCATGAGCACTGTTTCAATTAAGTTCCCATCCGTTAATTTAAATAAAAACTTAATCGTTCCATCCTCAGATTCTTGTTTCAACTCTACATCCATGGACGATAAAATAAATTCATCCTCTAATAATTGGCGACATTTCTTATTCACATTATTCATTGCTTCAAAGCTAGTTACTCGCTTTTTATATAACCAATCCCACACTTGTGCAGCACGAAACTTTTGTTCGCCCTTTTCCCGCATCCAATCAGTTAACTGTACAAATGTAAGATTATAAATTGATTTTTTCATTTTCTACCCTCTTTTTAAAATACGTACTCAAGGCATGATACCATATTTAGAGAGTGTACAATAGGATTTCGCCTTAAAAAATAGGCTAGTTAATCTTGTTTTTCTTCTTCCATAATGGAATCTTCAATATCATAGTTTGGTTGAATCAACACTTCTACTCGACGATTTAATGCGCGATTCGCTTCTGATGTATTTTCGACGGCCGGACGATATTCGCCATAACCTTTTGCACTAAACCATTTTGGTTCTAAAGTTGATTCTTCTAATAATAAATACATGAATTGAATCGCCCGCATCGTGCTTAACTCCCAATTAGAAGCAAATTCTTCATTATTCATTGGTCGATCATCTGCATGTCCGTTCACAACAATCTCATGAGGCGGATCTGAATCAATAATAGTAGCAATTTCTCCCGCGATTTCAACACCGTTTGCTTTTACCTTCGCACTTCCCGAGTCAAATGTAATATCCGTTCGAACGGTCACTAACAATCCTGCTTCCGTTAGTTTTGTACCTAATATGTCAGTTAAACTGTTTGCAGCAATATAATCTTCTATATCTTCTTGCATTGCTTGTAAATGTTCCAAGTCTTTCGCAGCTTCTATTTTCTCATTATCTTCATCCGCTTCTGACTCTTCTCCCTCTTCTTCCTCTTCGTCATCACTGTCAACAGGAGGATTTTCTGGAACGATACTTGCTCCCTCATGGATCATATTGCTTCCACCCGTGAATTCCGTCTTAAATATAGATGCTAGATTCTCAAACCTTTTCACATCAATCTCACTCATCGCAAATAATACGATAAACAAAGCAAGCAATAAAGTTAGCATATCCGAATAAGGTAGTAACCAAGAATCGTCTACTTTTTCCTCCTTTTTTCGATCACGATTCCTCCGTTTCATTTCCTCCCTCCTGTTCATCGCTTCTTTGTTCTGCATTTTTACGATTCATGTTATCGATCTCCTTTGCCGATAAATATGAACTTAATTTATCCTTGATAACAGATGGAGATTCTCCCGCTGTAATTGATAAGATTCCTTCGACCATAACTTCCTTCATCATAACTTCCCGCTTTGATTTTTCTCTTAACTTATTTGCAAATGGATGCCATAAAACATATCCTGTAAAAATCCCTAGTAAAGTAGCGATAAAGGCTGCTGAAATAGCTGCACCTAAGATGTCCATATTTTCCATGTTACCTAAAGCTGCAATTAATCCAACAACTGCACCAAGCACTCCTAGTGTAGGTGCGTAAGTACCCGCTTGTGAAAAAACCTGTGCTCCTTCTTCATGCCTTCTCTCCATTGCATAAACCTTTTCCATTAATACATCGCGAATAAAATCTGGATTTTGCCCATCCACAGCCATTTGTAATCCTGAATGTAAAAAAGGATCTTCGACTGTCTCCATTTGGCCCTCTAATGAAAGCAGTCCTTCACGTCGTGTTTGTTCCGCCCAACCTGTAAATTGTGTAATGAGTTCATTCATATTCACTTGTTCTTGTTCTGTTAAAATCACTTTAAATAGTGCTGGAACATTTTTAATGACCCGTGTAGGGAAGGCGATCATAACAGCCGCTAACGTACCAACAAAAATAATTAGTAATGCCGCTGGGTTAAATAGCGCCATCACGGATACACCTTTTAACACCATCCCTAATCCAATAGCAAATATTCCTAAAATAATTCCAATAATTGATGTTTTATCCACATAAATGCCTCCTAAAGCGATACCTTCTAAATCGATCATAAAAATCTTCACATACTATTTATTACATCGGCTACTTCCAGTCATCTATGAAGCTATTTAACAAATTTCTACCGTTTCTTTTGAATCGGGCTCCTTATTCGTGTAAGCTACTAAATTGTAAATTGAGTTGAGAACATTCTATAATGAATAGCATAACTATTTAGAGAGACTCGTCGAGAAGGAAGGGTATATATGGGGGAAACGTCAACAAAGAAAAATCCTACTCTTATTGGGAAGGCAGAAAATCAAACAGTATATTCCGTTTTATTCATTATTGGAATCTGTCATTTACTAAATGATTCATTACAAGCGGTTATTCCCGCTATGTTTCCAATTTTAGAGGAATCATTAGGACTAACATTTACACAATTAGGACTGATTGCTTTTACTTTAAATATGGTCGCTTCCGTCATGCAGCCAGTCATTGGCATGTATACAGACAAACGACCAATGCCATATGCATTACCACTCGGACTTGTAAGTAGTATGCTTGGTATGCTTGGCCTAGCATTTGCACCGAATTTTGAATTAATTTTAGTTAGTGTCTTTTTTATTGGAATTGGATCAGCAACATTCCATCCAGAAGGATCACGGGTTGCCCATTTAGCTGCTGGACCACGCCGAGGTTTAGCTCAAAGTATCTACCAAGTTGGTGGGAATGCCGGTCAAGCATTGGCACCTGTTATAACCGCATTAGTGCTAGTACCACTTGGACAATTTGGAGCGATTTGGTTCACACTCGTGGCTGGATTAGCGGTCGTCTTTTTAACCTATATTGCTAAATGGTATGCGAAGCAAATTAAAATCATTGCCCAACAGCGGAAGGAACGACCTGCTCAAAAATTAAAAGTTGCACCGAAAAGGGCATTAACAATCGCTATATGCGTTTTAGTCTTCATCGTTTTCGTGCGTTCTTGGTATCATAGTGCCATGTTAAACTTCTATGCCTTTTATGCAATCGAATCATTTAACATTACCATCGCTAAGGCACAATTTTATGTGTTTGCTTTTCTATTTATGGGAGCTGTTGGTACATTTATTGGTGGCCCCCTTGCCGATCGTTTTGGCAAACGAAATATCATTATTATTTCAATCTTAGCCCCGGCGCCTCTTACACTCGCGCTGCCATACGTTTCTTCTGTTCTAGCAATTATACTGCTATGCACAATTGGTATATTACTAATGTCCAGCTTCTCTGTTGCAGTCGTTTATGCGCAAGAATTAGTACCAGGAAAAATTGGAACGATGTCTGGTCTTATCGTTGGATTGGCATTTGGGATGGGAGCTATTGGAGCAGTTGCTTTTGGATCGATGATCGACGCTTATGGTCTGACAAACACAATGATTTTCGTATCTACCTTACCGATCTTAGGTATCTTTGCCTACCTTCTGCCAACAGATCAAAAAATCGCAAACTGGTATACACCATCAGATGGATGACTGATGCTAGAAAATACTTTCGCAATGTGATAGTCATTTTCTAGAGTTTCTGTCGTGACTTTGGTAACCTATAGATAGAACGATAATTCAAGAGTCACACAAGTTGTGGAGGTTATTTCAATGAGAAAATTAGTCATTCTTGGCGGAGGATATGGTGGAATAAAAGTATTAACTGGTTTATTAGGTATGGCGTTACCAGAGGATTTACATATTACGTTAGTCGATAAAAACCCTTATCACTCTTATAAAACAGAATTTCATACGATTGTTGCTGGAACAGCGGCTGATATTGATGTACGAATGCCTTTCCCCTTACATGATCAAGTACAATATGAATTTGGTGAAGTGAGGTCAATAGATCATAAGGAAAATAAAATTTACTTTCAAGGTCGAAGTACAGTGCTTTCCTATGACTATTTAGTCATCGCATTAGGGTGTGAAGATGCTTATCATGGTGTAGAAGGTGCGGAAGAATATACTGAAAGTGTACAAAGTTATTCAAAGGCTAGACATGCCGGTTTATCTGTTGGTAATTTAAAAGCATATGGAAAAATATCTATTGTTGGTGCAGGTCTTAGCGGGATTGAAGTAGCTTCAGAAATAAGAGAAAGTCGCCCAGATGTTAATATTCGTTTATTAGATCGCGGTGGCTCTGTGTTAAAAGCCTTCGATCCTAAAGTCCAATCACATGTGGCCGATTGGTTTTTGAAAAATGACGTCGAAGTACTACATCATGCTAGTGTAGAATATGTCGAAAAAGATGGCGTATGTAATAATGGTATTTGCTATGTGAATGATGTAACTATATGGACTGCAGGTGTGCAGCCACATCAGATCGTCAGAGATTTACCATTTGAAAAAGACCGTTACAATAAGGTCGTCGTAAATGATTTCTTCCAAGTACCAGAACATGAAAACATTTATGTTATTGGTGATAATGCAGCCTCAGAACTTTCTCCAAGTGGACAATTAGCAGGTCAGCAGGGAGAACAAGTTGCCATTATTTTAGAAGATATTCTGGAAGGTAAGGAACCAAAAGAACCACGAGAAATTCGCTTACGCGGAACGCTTGGATCGTTAGGTAAATCAGACGGTTTCGGAAGCGTCTTTTCCCAATCACTTACCGGTTTATTACCGAGAATTACGAAATCAGGTATTCTTTGGTTACAAAAGCGACATTAAGACAAAGAAAGAACAGGTTAAACCAGACAAAACTGCACCATAAGAAATATAAAAGTCAAATGACAATTCGCACTGCAATTTGCAGTGCGAATTGTTATTTATGTTAGAGGCTCTTTAAATATTACATTAAACTATCTATAAGCATCAATTGAAAATAAAACGTTTTAATTTCTGTTGTTGTGGTATCCCATTTATAAAAAGACATATAATTTCTAGGAGATACTATTTGTGAAAGAATTTTGGTGTCAGTACTGTCATTCACCTTGTTTATGGGCTTAATCCCGACTAAGTTATCGGCGGCTACAGACACTGAGCGAGAAGAAAAAAGAACTGGAAGAACAACTTGAGTTTTTCTTTGAGGAAGTGGTAACGATCGATGAGGATGGGAATCTTGTAGGGATAGACATTCATAAAGCTGAGAAGGAACTTGGTGATTCTCCAGAATTAGAATTAGTAAAAGAGGAAGTAGAGGAACAGGAAGATAATATGCAACCAATGATTAATCCTGATGGACCTATTAATGAAGCAGCTCCTATGAGAAACTGTCTAAACAAAAAGATTTCAAATGAATGGAATAGTTATATAACAGGAGCAGTAGCATCTAATATTATAGATGCTGTTTTAACGAAGAATTATAAAAAGGGTGCAAAGTTTTTAATTAAAAACGGTGTTAAAGGAAGCAGAGCAGGTATTATATATACTCTTGGTCCACATTGGGTCGCTTGTTACAATGAAGTTGATTAAATCGAACAGGCGATTAGTTACTTCAAATACAGTTTACGTACTTGGGAGGTATTATGGTTATAAAGAGCATTAAATTTGGAATAGTCCTTTTTTTAGTAATGTTTATTTTAGATTGGATATTTAAGCCAGAAGTCCATTGGCAATATATATTGTTTGGCACCATTATAGCTTCTTTTGCCTATTTTGGATTTCAATGGCGGGATAAGAAGAATGACACAAAGTATCCTGACTATACAAAGACTCCTATGGTATAAAACAGATCGGCGAGACTATGCAGGGCACAGCCCAAAGAGGCTCAACACTCGCCCATGGAAAACGAGGTATATTCAGGATGTGAATTTCATAATAAGAAAAAGAATGTATAAATAATGACTTTTTCAGCGGTCTCGTTAAGAGATCTAAGTGTTTTTTATCGTTATTATAATTTTAATCACTTTGAATCAATTTCATCATACGAATTTATCCAAGTAGCTGATTTAGGCAATGATGAAATTGATTCATTAAGGTTCATTTATGATTTTGCATCCGTAAATAAAATAATCTGAACAACTATTTACATCATTAACGTGACGAGATAAGGAGTAATTAAAGAAACAAAGACTGCACTTAATATCATTGCAACCGTACTAATCGAACCTTCTAATTCACTACTTTCTAATGCTTTAGCAGTACCAATCGCATGTGCAGCAGACCCTAATCCGACACCATGACCAACAGAACTATGTACACGTAGAAATGTAAAAATACCTTTTCCAAACATCGCACCAGCTATACCTGCAATCATGACAAAAACAGCTGCTAATGAAGCAATTCCGCCTAATGAATTACTAATGTCCATCGCTACAGGCGTTGTTACAGACTTTGGCAAAATAGAATAAATTAACTCTTCATCAAACCCTACCAATTTTGCCATTAACACACCACTCACAATACCAACAATTGCCCCGATAAATGTACCAGAAATCATTGGAATGGCTAATCTTTTTAATATATCACGATGTTGATATAACGGATGCGCTAAAGCTACTACGGCCGGACCTAGAAATTTATTAATCCATTCCCCGCCAACCATATACGTATCATATGAAATATTAAAGATAAGTAAGAAAATCACAATCAATACTGTTGCTACAAATACTGGTAATAATAATGGTGTATAAACACGTGTATACACCCATTTTGCAATTAAATAAGCGATAATCGTCCCAACAATGATAAAAAGACTGATAACAAGATCATTCATGATGTGCCATCCTTTCCTTTTGCAAGAAGCTGACTCGTTAAGCCTGAGGAAATCATGACGAGTAAGCTACTTATCATCGTAATGACGATTAATAAAATACCTTTTCCTGCAAATAAATGATAGAAGTTTAATAAACCTACAGTTGCTGGAATGAAAAATAAAACAAGATGCTTAATCATGAAACTAGCACCATCATTGATAAAGCGCGTATTCAATATTCCAGTAGAGAGTAAGATAAACATCAAGATGAGCCCGATGACACTTCCAGGAATAAACAACTGGAAATAATGTTGAATCCAAGTTCCAATATAATATACGCCAAATAAAATGGCGATTTGATAAATAAGTTGCAGTAACCTCAACAATATTTCCACCTACCCCTCCGCACCCCTTTATTCTTTAAACGGACTGTTCATATGTCGCTTGTTGCAAGCGATAAATAACAAACTTCCCATATTTACCATGATCACCTGGAGTTGGTATCCGCTGTATCATTTCAAAGTCTGTATGCATTTTTAAATACTCTTTAAACTCTGGTAATGGATAGTATAAAATCAATTCGACTGTACGTTCATTCCGTTTTACGGATTGATGAATATTACGGATCACCTGTTTAAATATTTGAACTGAAAATGGATTGAAAAAGTAAAAACATGTTGCCAAATCATCGATTTCATATTGCTCTGCTAATGCAAACTCAAAAGATATTGGCGCTTTCAAATGCTGCCTTTTTCGACGATAGCTTTGTTTGTTTTTCATTGCTTCATCCAATGTTCGATCATTTGCTTCGACACCAGTAACAGGGATATTAAAATGATGGTGAATAAAAAATGCGACCCTGCCTCTTCCACTACCATAATCCACGACATGATCAACTTGCGATAGCTTATATTTTGTAAATAATTTCTCTAATGCTGCATAAGGGGTAGGTTCATAACGATTGTATGCTTTTTCTCTCTTTCCCCACTCTCTTACACCAGTTGTCTGAATATGTAACTTTTTATCATATGTTTTTTCTGCCAATCAATTTTGCTCCATTCTATCATAATAAAAGAGCCCCTACACAAGGACACGAAAGAGCTTCATTACTATCAATCTACCACAAAATGAACGAAAATTCATATATTTTATTTTAAACTGTCGATTACCAACCCTAATTGGGTGCATTATGACAGAATAAGAACATTCTCATATAATTCTCATTGTATTCTAACCTCCAGCACAGCCGATATTCAGATTGAGACTCTATGATGATAATAGTAGCAAAGAAAAAGGAGATGTCATTCGTGCCAATTGAAATTTTTACAAGGAGAGAACAAAAATACTTGATCTCAACAAAGCAATATGAAGCATTGGTCGATCGCATAAGCCCATATATGCGCAATGATAAATATGGTATTGATGGTCGCTATACAGTAACAAGTCTTTATTTTGAAAGCCCTGATCATAAAATTTATTTTGAAACTAAGAATAAATTAAAGTTTAGACAAAAGTTGCGACTAAGAGTGTATGATCACGCCGATAAAACAAGTACGGCTTTCTTTGAAGTAAAACAAAAACATAAAAAGGTCGTAAATAAACGAAGAATGGTCTTACCTTTACATGAAGCCTATCGATACTTAGATGATGAAGAGAATAACATTCCGATAGAAGAATATGAAACTAGTAATGAGCAAGTATTTAGGGAGATTGATCATTTTCAATCCTTATATAATTTACAACCAGAAATGATTGTTAGCTATGATCGAAAGGCATTACACGGTATATATGATGATGAATTAAGACTGACTTTTGATTTAAACCTTCGTTGTCGACATGATGATTTATTATTAGAAAATGGTCCTTATGGTGAGAATTTCATCGATGAAGATTTAGTTGTTTTAGAAGTGAAAGTGAATCATAGTGTTCCATTATGGTTGACTCGGGTTTTACAAGATTTAGAGTGTGAACAACGCAGTGCATCAAAGTATTGTACGAGTTTTGAATTATTAAAAGAACGTGTACTTCCTGGCGAAGTACAATTTGAACCAGTCACATTAGGAGGTATATAAAATGGATACAATAGAAAGTTTATTTACATCAAATGGAGGAACAGAACAAAGTATTTGGATGATTTTATTTGCTATGATATTAGCTGCGGTATTAAGTTTAATCATTACGATGGTATATCAAAAGACCTTTAATGGCCCGAGGTATTCCCAATCTTTTGTACACACAATTATTATGATGAGCGTTATTGTCTCTGTTGTTATGAACGTTATTAGTGACAATGCCGGAGTAGCATTTGGGTTATTTGCGATTTTCTCGCTTATTCGTTTCCGAAGTGCAGTAACAGACGCTAAGGATATTGCATATATCTTCTTTGGACTTTGTGTTGGGATGACTTGTGGTTTATTCCATTTCGATTTAGCAATCGTATTAACGTTAGTAGCTAGCTTTATTTTCTATTTATTATTCAAATTCCAATATGGAAAAGGTAAAGATACACAAATTTTAAAAATTACAGTACCTGAAAACTTAAACCATGAGAATATGTTTGATAGTTTATTTAATCGTTTTACAGAAAGCCATCAACTTCGCCAAGTTGAAACAACCAATTTAGGAACAATGATTTTATACACGTATGCGATTCGTAGTAAAAATGATATACAAGATAAAGAGTTAATTGATGAAATCCGTGAGAAAAACGCCAATTTAAAAGTTTCTCTTACTTATTTGGAGAATCAGGACTAACTAAAATAGTAAACGAATCAATTCATTTGTGATAAAGGACAGTTAGATTGTATGGTAGATGGGTACTGCGACGTAGTGAATATTTGTATTTAAACTATCACTTCGGAAAAACACTCCGCTTTCCGTGGGCTCGCAATAAGCCTCCTCACGAGAAGTACACTCGTTGCGGGGTCTTATTGTCTTCGCTTTCCCACTGGAGTCTACGTGTTTTTCCTACGCTAATGTGTTATTGATCTACAATATTTGAGGGCTTATATTTACTGTTACCGAATCGCATGTTAGTGGAAGAAATATTTGATGGAAATTGTTCATAACAAAAATATAATTCCATCAATAAAAACTGAGCATCCTGAATATACGAAGACTCCAGCGGGAGAAAAGAGATCGGTGAGACGCGTAGGGCGTAGCCCGAAGTGGCTCAACACTCGCCCGCGGAAAGCGAAGTATATTCAGGATGCGAATTTCCCCTGTATCAATTATTATGAACAGTGATTTGTTAGTACCTCTGTATTTTTAATAAAAACAACCCAGCACTTATGACGCAGTCTATGTTTACTGCGCTATTCACATATTTTGATTTCTACGATTCCATTTCTAATTTATCATTAGAAGTAAGCTAAGTAATAATACAACAACAAAGAGGAAAAATCCCACATCCTAATGAAAGTGATGTGGGATTTTTTGTATCCTTGTATTTAAACCATTACTTTACAAATATCATTTGTAAATTCTACCGGATCACCAATTGGTAATCCTTCGATAAGCACCGCTTGGTTATACAACAAGTTCGTGTATAATGCTAGTTTTTCCTCATCTGTTTCAAATGCATTTTTCAATGCTGTAAACACTTCATGATCGACATTAATTTCTAATGCCTTCTGTGCTTTAACTCCTTGTCCATCTGGCATTTGTTGCATTACTTTCTCCATCTCAATTGACACTTCTCCCTCTGTCGAGAAACAAACAGGATGAGAACGTAGTCGTTTGGAAGCTTTCACATCTTGTACTTTATCTGCTAGCACTTCTTTCATTTTGGCAAATAATTCTTCATGATCAGCCGCTTCTTTTTCTGCTTCTTGCTTTTCTTCCTCCGTTTCCAATCCTAGATCACCATCAGAAACGTTTTTAAACTCTTTTTCCTGATAATTGACTAACATACGAATCGCAAACTCATCAACGTCTTCCGTGAAGTATAAAATTTCATACCCTTTATCTGTCACCATTTCCGTCTGTGGTAATTTTGCAATACGCTCATTTGATTCGCCTGTAGCATAATATATATGCTTTTGGTCTTCCGGCATACGTTCGACATATTCGGCTAAACTAACGAGCTTTTGTTCTTTCGATGAATAAAACATTAATAAATCTTGTAACACATCTTTATGTTGCCCAAAATCACTATAAACACCATATTTCAACTGTCTTCCAAATACTTCATAGAAAGTTACATACGTTTCACGATCGTTTTTCAACATATTTTGTAATTCCGTCTTAATTTTTCGAGTAATATTCTTCTCTATCATTTTTAATTGACGATCATGTTGTAGCATTTCTCGGGAAATATTCAAGCTCAGATCTTCTGAGTCGACCATCCCTTTTACAAAACTAAAATAGTCTGGTAGGAGTTCTGGCGCTTTATTCATAATTAACACACCGTTTGAATAAAGTTCCAATCCTTTTTCATATTCGGTTGAATAATAATCAAACGGCATTGTCGCAGGAATATATAGAATCGCATCGTAACGAATATTTCCATCCACGCTCGTATGAATATGTTTGATTGGCTCATCAAATCCATAATGCTTTTCCTTATAAAAATTCACATAATCTTCATCCGTTAATTCACTTTTATTCTTTTTCCAAATTGGTACCATGCTATTAATCGTTTCTTCTTCCACAAATTCAACGAATTCTTCTTCATTATCTTCCTTTGGCTCACTCTTCGTTACATCCATTTTGATTGGGTAGCGAATAAAGTCGGAATACTTTTTAATAACTTCTTGGATACGGAACTCATCTAAAAATTCACTATACGATTCTTCTTCCGTATCTTCTTTAATAGATAACGTAATTTCCGTTCCAACTGTTTCTTTCTCTGTAGGATGAATCGTATAACCATCAGCACCTTCTGATGTCCACTCATACGCCTCATCTTGCCCAAAGGCTTTACTTTTTACTGTGACAGTGTCTGCAACCATAAATGCCGCATAAAATCCTACTCCAAATTGACCAATAATATCAAAGTCTTCTTCCATCTCTGTTTCATCTTTAAATGCTAGTGAACCACTTTTAGCAATTGTACCAAGATTCTCTTCTAAATCTTCTTTCGTCATGCCAATTCCAGTATCTGAAATTGTTAATGTGTTGGCATCTTTATTTGCAGCTATTTTAATAAAATAATCTCCACGATTAAAAGTTAATGTATCATCTGTTAATGTTTTATAATACACTTTGTCAATGGCGTCACTAGCATTCGAAATCAACTCTCGTAAAAATACCTCTTTTTGTGAATAAATTGAGTTAATCATTAAATCTAATAAACGCTTCGATTCTGCTTGGAACTCTTTCTTTTCCATTTATAATCCCCTTTTCCTAATATCGTATCTAATTATATATTGTAAATTGAAAACGGTAAAATTCAACTGAAATGTCTTTTACTAGAGAGGATGTCTTTTAAGAAACTTCTCCTCATTTAAAATTTGGTTTAATGTTCCTGTGCTATAAATTAATCTTGTCCCACTTATTCTTGATTGAATCCATTTTTCTGCGATACTATCTTCTGAATACTCAATAAAAATTGGTATGTGTGGAAAATGATTGGATAATGCCATACCCGTCAGTAAATCTAAATTATCTTCATGCAAACATACATAAATATGTGTAATCGGCGTTTTTTGTGCTTGAATGAACCGTATAACATTGTCTGATTCAACATCAAACGAAAGTAAAGATAGCTCTGCTTGCCGATCCACATGCGGATTATTCCGTTGCCAATTCCTTTTTATCTTCTTCATATATTTATCTAACGCCGTAATATGTACCGTATGATTTTGGATTGATTCACTTTCGGACACTGCCTTTAAAGCAATCTGTTGCCCCATGGATCCAAAGCCAATCAACAGTATATGAGCAGATGTTTCCGGAACTTTATAGAGCGGATATTTTTCAAATAAAGTATCAACAAACAATTCATATAAGTTCACAATCTGAACATGAAAAAGCCGTTCACTCTCTGCTTCCATCTCTTGATAAAGTCTCCGTGTTTCAGTTCCTTGTAAATGAATATACACATACAAATCATCGTTCGTTTTCCGAGACCGTTGGAAAAAGTAATGAATACCCATCAAATTATTTAAAT
>JAPFCO010000352.1 GCA_026169505.1 Pseudogracilibacillus sp. | reverse complement strand
CATCCTGAATATATTTCGCTTTCCGTGGGCGAGTGTTGAGCCTCCTCGGGCTTCGCCCTGCGGGGTCTCACCGATCTCTTACTTCCCACAGGAGTCTTCATATATTCAGGATGCTAAGTTTTATTGATTGAATCATATTTTGTTATGAACAATTCCCTTCCACTAACACGCGGTTCGGTAACAGTAAATAGAAGCTCTCAAATATTGTAGATAATTAACACATCAGCGTAAGAAATGCACGTAGACTCCAGCAGGAAAGCGAAGACGATGAGACCCCGCAAGGAGCGTTCTTTGCGAGTGAGGAGGCTCATCGCGAGCCCGCGGAAAGCGGAGTGCATTTCCGAAGCGACAGTTTAACTGTAAATTTTCTTTACGTCGCAGTATCCGTCTACTATGATAATTAAGAATGGTAAAATAAATAAAATGGGTTTTGGCATTTGGATAATCACTAAGTGTCAATTGGTGTATTATGCCTCTAACCCACCTATGATTATCAGGGCAAATTAGCCTTTTTCACACTGAGAAAGTTGAGGTATTTACAATCTTCCTCTTACATATAAATCCCGAAAATTACTTGTATAAAAACCCTTATCTTTAGTTGTCTTTTCATTAAATTTTCACAACTATTTTTCTTCTTTTTCATGATAAAAAACGCTTCCCTTTTCCGTATTTCTTGTGGTAAAATAAAGGCATAATAAAACTGTTACACATGTTAACAAGGGAAGGCAAATGGTGCGCCACTGGTTAGTTTCCGGTTCTAGTCGGTTCGATTCCGACCCCGAATTTACGTTGTACGTTTAACTTAAATTCGTGGGTGCCTATTTGATTCAATGTTATGCCTCATTTAGGCACCCAAACTTTTGAAAATCGCCATTCAAATTAGCGAAAAACTTCATTTCAAAGGAGGGTGCATTTATTATGCTTAAAAAACGTGAAGTACATGAAGTCCCCGTATTGTTCGAATTAGCTCTTCATCCTGCTGTTGCACCATTTATTCGTCATCATATAAAAACAATGGATGAGTTTTACTTCATCACAAAACAAATGATCGACAAAGAAGAAGAAGGTAAAGTCATATCACGAACCATTCTGGATGAATATGAACAACCAATCGGTACGATCAATTTATTCGATATTCATCAACATACAGGATTTTTGGCTACATGGATTGGAGCACCTTATTTCGGCAAAGGCTACAACAAAACAGCGAAAGAAGCATTCTTGCTGGAAGTATTTTCAACGACATTGATCGAATATGTTTTCATGAAAGTGAGAAAAACAAATATCCGTTCTAAAATGGCTGTATTGAAATTACCATATATTACAGATGGACAATCTCTTCCTTCCCATTTGTATCAAGCGATAAATGCACCAGACGATATATACGAGGTGTTCGTTGTTACGAAAGAACACTTTCTTACGTACAAACATTTTACGCCTAACGAACAGCCAGAAACAGAAATTGTTTCATGATAGAACAGCATGTAGATGCTTTATAACATAGGATTCGATGATGAAATATCGTCGAATCCTATTTTTATTATAAAATATATATTTACTTTTCACAATTCTTGTTATACTATATATATAACAAACATTACAAATAGCTAGGGTGGTGCAAATGTTTATTCAACTAGATTTTGAATCAGAGATTCCTATTTACGAACAACTCAAAGACGAAATCATTATTGGGATTGCGAAACAACAACTATTACCTGGTGAACGACTTCCTTCTGTTAGGGCGCTTGCAAGTGATATTGGAATCAACTTGCATACCGTAAATAAAGCATATCAACAGTTAAAACAAGAAGGATTTTTATTAATTCACCGTCAACGTGGTGTTGTTATCCATCCAGATGGCGCCCCGAAAGCAGATGAACATTATCAAAAAAAATTGCACACGACTCTACGTCCAATGATTGCTGAATCAATGTGTCGCGATATGAGTAAAGCAGACTATTTACTGCTTGTCGAATCTATTTACAATGAATTACAACATGGAGGTGACTCAAATGAATAATGTATTCATGATGATATTATTGTGTCATATTATCTTAGGATTTATCGCTTTTACTCCTTATATGACAAGGAAAACAGAAAACTTTGGTGTATCGATTCCAGAATCTCTCTATTACCGCAAAGACTTCAAAGCAATGCGAAAAAAGTATGCTTTTATCGTACTCATCGTATTAGCAGTAATTTCTGGATTGCTCATTCTTTTAACTTTCTTTGTAGCAAGTCAAACATTGTATATTATCTACATCGTTAGTCTTTTTCTCTATTTGATAAGTGGTTTTGTCATATACTTACCCTTTCATCGTAAAATGAAAGCAATTAAACAAGCTGAACATTGGCAAAGCCAAAAGCAACAAACACTCGTTGTTGATACCGGTTTTCGTATGGAAAAATTAACCGTTTCGCTAGGCTGGTTTATTATTCCCTTCCTGATTTGTGTAGGAACATGGCTAATTACCTTTTTACTTTATGATCAAGCACCTAATCAAATTCCGATTCATACGGATTTTGCTGGCAATATAACCTACGATGATAAAACGGTAGGTACATTACTCATGATGCCAGGGCTACAACTAGTTTTACTCATTATATTTATATTCGTTCACTATATTATGAAAGTGTCAAAACAACAAGTTAATGCAGAAAATCCCGCTGTTTCCAAACAACAAAATATATTGTTTCGGCGAAGATGGTCGGTGTTTATGCTCATTACGGGAACATTGACTATTATACTTTTTCTCTTTATCCAATTGACCTTTATTTATCCGAGTCTCATCAAGTATGAAGATATTGCGATTTTCTCGATTGTCGGCATCATTTTAATTGGAACAATTGTCCTTTCTATTATAACAGGTCAAGGTGGGAGCAGGATTAAAGTGAATAAACAAATTGATAAAACCGTCATGGACCGTGATGATGATCAGTTTTGGAAATTAGGACAATTTTATTTCAATAAAGAAGATCCTTCCATTTTTATTGAAAAACGCTTTGGTGTAGGCTGGACAAATAATTGGGCACATCCTTTATCATGGATATTGATCCTTGGCATTATTTTACTTGCAGCCTCTCCAATGCTTCTGCTGTTTTTTTAATTCGTACTTCATAAATAGATAAAATGCCTAAACTTATTATACAAGGAGGAATTCAGATGGAGAGTTTTTCTGATTTAAATATCATTGCATTGTTAGCTCCATTAATTATTATTCAATTTATCCTAGTCATTGTCGCGCTAATAGATTTAATAAGAGTCCAACAAACACTTGGACCTAAATGGATGTGGGTCCTTATTATCCTATTCGTTACAACGATCGGTCCTATTATTTATTTTATTGTTGGAAGGAAGCGTGGTTAAATGACTGTAATAACCGTTGAACAAATCACCAAAACTTACGGGACTCATCACGTATTGAATGACATTTCCTTTTCCTTAGCGGCTGGAAATTGTATTGCCTTAATAGGACCTAATGGAGCAGGAAAGACAACCATGTTACGAATAATTACTGGATTATTAAAGCCTACTTCAGGTCAATGTCATTTTCACCATGCTGTAAAAGACATCCGCTCTATCATTGGATATTTGCCGCAACACCCTGTCTTTCATAGTTGGATGACAGGACAGGAATTTTTACAATATAGTGCTAAACTAACTGGAGTCGCTCCAGAAACAGCTATTAAACGGACTACTGAATTATTAAAAACGGTTGGAATAGACGATGCGAAACATAAACGAATTCATACCTACTCTGGTGGCATGAAACAACGACTTGGAATTGCTCAAGCAATTATTCATCGACCTAGCTTATTAGTATTGGATGAACCAGTTTCCGCCTTAGACCCAATTGGACGGCGAGAAGTGTTAGATTTGCTTGAAACATTAAAAAAGGAATTGACCATTCTGTTCTCCACTCATATTTTATCTGATGCCGATGAAGTAAGTGATGATGTTATTCTCCTTGATCACGGTCGAGTAGTCGAAGCAGATTCAATGGTTAACTTACGAAAGAAATATCAAACAGCAAAAATAGAATTAACTTTCGAAAGCGATCTTACTTATTACAAACAACAAATAAGTAAACTTGATTCCGTCATAAATAGTAAAATCGTGCGCAATATTCTTCATGTAACGGTTTCTAATATTGAACAAGCACGGACCGAAATATTAGCAACTGCTGTTACCAACAATTGGCCTGTTACGCATTTTGCGATTAATCGAACATCATTAGAAGATATGTTTATGAAGGCGGTGCATCGATAATGCAATGGAGAACTCTTTTTCATAAAGAAGTAGTAGAAAATTGGCACAATAAAAAATGGATTTGGGTGCCACTCGTTATGATATTGTTTTCGATTATGGATCCTCTTTCCTATTATTTTTTACCTGAAATAATAGAAAGCGTTGGGGATGTACCCGAAGGCATGGTATTTGAGATGCCTTCTATTGAGCCAATACCTGCGTTGATGATGAGTATAGAATCCTTAAGTACATATGGTGCAATCATCATTACGCTTGTTTCCATGGGGACAATTGCTGGGGAACGTCAACAAGGTATTACGGAAATGATTTTTGCAAAACCGATCAAATTTAGTAATTACATTACAGCTAAATGGGTTTCCTATACATTATTAAGTGTTCTCTCATTAGTGATCAGTTTATGCATGAGTTGGTATTACATCAACTTGTTATTTGGATCCATTTCATTTTCTTCCTTTATTCTGGCGATTAGCTTTTATAGTTTATGGTTTATTTTCATTGTCACGTTAAGTATATTTTATAATACAATATGTAAAAATGCCGGTCTTGTCCTTGCTTGCACAATTGGGACGTTATTCATTTTAAGTGGAATCAATACGATCGTTGGTCATACATTTACTTGGTTTCCAAATCAATTATCAACACATATTGAAGAAATGCTAACAACAACAGACATATCGACAGAGATAGTAGGGACAACTGGCATCATCATTATCCTTATTGTCCTCTTATTATTTGTATCCATTCAAATTTGTCAACGCAGGGAAATGATTCAAGATTAACAGTTAAAGTTGAAATCACACATCATAAGACTCCCTGTCAAGTATATAGTTCTGGTACTACCCCCCTAAAGTTAGAGTGAAAAATTTAACTTTAGGGGTGCAGTAACTCTTGATAGGGAGTTTTAATGTATGCTACTTTTCGGTTACTAGGTCAATTCCTTCTTCATAGAAACTACTTTTAGCTTGATTCCATTTGGTCTATACATTACTTCTTCATCATACATTTGATACCCAATTGATTCATACAAAGCAATGTTTTGATCCGCTGTAAAACGCACATTACAAGAAACTATAGAAATAGCTTTTTGCTTTGCAAATGCCTCCAACTTACTTAATAATGCTTTTGCAATCCCTTTGCCCTGTTCTTCTGGAATGACCGACAATCTGTAAAAGTAAATTCCATTTTCTTGTAATTGAAAACGAACCATTCCAACCGGATTTTCATTAAGATAAGCAATTAATCCTTTTTCACCTTCTATTAATGCTTTAGCAACCGAATCAACTGTTTCCTCTAATGCACTTGATGGTGGAACATCATCTTTATATTTTGTAAATGCTTTGATCATTAAGTCATGAACCAAAGGTGCATCTGACACTTTTGTAAACGTCATTTCCAAATGATATCTCCCCTATTCCCTATCACATAATCTATCCTCTATATAGTTAGCCGCCGTATAAATAAGAATGATAGTAAATAAACGACGATGCCTACTGCAAATAATTGATAAAAGAAAACTATACTAAAATTTGTGAATATCGCTTTAACAAATGTTTCTAACACACCAGCATGCCCCGCATAGATCATCGCAATAAATCCTAATGCGAAAAAAATCATTCCACCAACAACACCATATTTATAGAAAATTAGACCACCAACAAACAGACACCCAAAGAAAAAGAATGAAATCGATGAATCGATGACTACTCTTGTAAGCCAACTGTTATCACCTAAAAAGTCTCCAATATGGTTAAAAAACTGCTCGTTTCCATCCACAGTTAATGTGATGGAATGATTTAAGCTATTAGTACTATACAATACGGCAATGATTTTACTAGCTGTATTTGATAACATAGCATTTAGAACAGATAAGACAATACCAAATATACCAATGGATAAAAATATTGCTTTTCGCGTAGCCCCCATTTTAATTAAAAAGGGAATCACATTTTTAATCATCCAAAAACCAAAAATAGCTGCGAAAATATAAGTCGGAAAAGATAAATTAAATGAAAAACGAGAATTAGTCATTAAAAGATCTGTTATAAATGAAATAACTAATACGCCACCTAAAATACTCCAAAAAACAAGTAAAGAAAAACGTAAACTCGAAAACAAATAATAGAGGGAACCTTTTAATTGAGTTACCATCCGACCT
>JAPFCO010000020.1 GCA_026169505.1 Pseudogracilibacillus sp. | reverse complement strand
TCAAATGCCTTTGTTGCCCAATTTAAGAATTGGTAACGTTCAGCGTTTCTCTCAAATTCTAAGTCCATATTAGCTTTTAACGCACCCTCTGTACCGTATTGGTCTACTTGAACAGAGTGGTCAATTACTAAATCAACTGGAACCTCTGGATTAATCTTTGCAGGGTCTCCTCCCATGTCAACCATTGCCTTCCGTAGAGATGCTAAATCAACTACTGCAGGTACCCCTGTAAAGTCTTGTAAAATAACGCGTGATGGTTTAAATGGAACATCTACTTTATTTTCTGTTTGTCCCCATTTAGCTAGCCCTTCCACATGCTCATCTTTAATCACTCTGCCGTCATATTGACGTAGAACTGACTCTAGTAGCACACGAACAGAGAATGGTAGACGTTCTACTTTCCCTAGATTGGCTTCCTCGATTGCTTTTAAATCATAATAATTATACTTTTTTCCATTCAGTTCAAAACTCTTTTTCGAACGAAATGCCTTTTCATTACTCATAGAATAGTAAGCCCCTTTCAAGCAATTTCTACATATTTACCAATAATGTAAATTACAATAAGGAAAAATATGCAAGGGTATATACACACCCTTTTAACTACTAGTTTATATGAAAAGGCGTGATAAGACAAATGTTTAGAATGAAAACGATATATTATTAATTTATGTATATAGATAACGGTAGCTTATCAGGAATGATTAAAAGCGAAATAATTAATTATTGTTCAGCTTGGATTGGTAATAAAATGGTGAATGTACTACCTTTGTTTTCATTCGGTTTTACCATTAAAGTAGCATGATGAAGTTCAAGAAGATGTTGTGTAATTACTAAACCAAGCCCGGTCCCCTGCTCTTTTGTCGTAAAAAACGGTTGATGTAATTCCTTAACTATTTCAGGTGTAATCCCTTCCCCTTCATCGATGATATCAATGGCAATATAGTCGTTTAGTTTATACGAATTCACCTTGATTGTTCCTTTTTCAGTCATTGCTTCAGCACCATTTAATATTAAGTTGATGAGAACTTGTTTTATTTGCGATGCACTACATGTGATTGTTAGTTCTTGATCACAAGCTATTTCTAGTTCTACATGTTTTAAATTTGATTGAGTATTCATCATGAATGCAACATCTTCCATCAATTCATAGACCTTTTCAGTTTTCATTTGGTTTTTAAATGGTTTCGCCATTTGTAATAGTTCGGTTGTTATCTTTTCTAACTTGTCTATTTCTCCAATCATCACTCGATAATATTCTTCTTTTTGTTGGACACCTGATTGCACTAACTGTAAAAATCCTTTTAAAGAAGTAAGAGGATTTCTAATTTCATGGACAAGTCCTGCAGAGAGCTGTGCAGCGAGCACAAGTTTTTCAGAATCAATAACCATTTTTTCTAGTTCATTTATGTATGTTCTATTCTTCAATTGGCAAACATAAGCCACTTCTCCATGGAAGAGTAGCCGATCAATCGACAAATCGAACGGTGTTTCTTTCTGATCGCGATCGACAAGAACAATGTTTGAAAGCAGATATTTATCAGTAGACCTGGAATAATGACTTTTTATATGTTTTGTATCTTTATCTTGAAAGATGTTTGTCCATTTTGTTCCGATTAATTCTTCTACTTTCCATCCCGTATAATCTTGAATTTGTTTGGATAAATAAATGATGTCGCCATGGTCATCCCAAATTAATATTACTTTGTCTTTATTATTTTCATTATACCAATGGAGGAAATCTTTAGAAAATATAACTTGATTGCTTTCTTTCTTTTCTACAATAATTGAATTCCGAATCATCGTTTAACATCCCCTAACATCACCTAAAATAAAGTTCTTTCTATCTTTATAGTATATGGCTAGTTACTTGTATGTATGTCTATTAATGTTTATAATAGTGATGAATATATTAAAAAGTCATGCGGATATAGAATCATCTTACTATACCGGTTATAAAAATGAAATAGTAAAATCGTCTTTATAATTACTTATCGATATTTATTTAATAAAGGGATGATATATATGAGTTATCTAATTGTATTATGGGGGTTTTTATTAATTGGCCTACTAGCAATAGGTGGTTTCTTTATGTTTCGAAAATTTTTAAAACAATTGCCAAAGGAAGATGGAAAGTCCGACATGGATTGGCAAGAGTTTTACATCGACCAAACGAAACATATGTGGGAGGAAGAGCAACTACGTTTATTAGATGAGTTAGTAGGGCCTGTCCCGGAATTATTTAGGGATGTCGCAAAACAAACAATTGCTGGAAAAATTGGTGAAGTAGCATTAGCTAAAAATACAGACGTCATTACACAAGACATTATCATAGAAGGTTATATAGTTGGTACACCTAAACGAGACCATCGTTATTTAAGAAAATTATTAAAAGAAAAAGAAATTGACGTTACTCCATACGAACAGTTCTTCTCATTATCCAAAAAAGATTATCAATTAAATTGGGAAGAGCGTTATAAACAAAATAGTTAATAACAGTTCTCTAGTGAATAGAAGGTTCCCTTTTAGAACTGAATATATTAAAAAAACACGATAAATTATTTATCGTGTTTTTTCGACATTTATTGTACTTCTCAGTTGTACATATTTTCGTACCATCGCAATTCTCCAGCTTAAGATCATTGCAAAAGCAAGGATGTAAAATATTCCACTTGTTTCTCCGAAAGAAATTTGACTACCTATAATTAATTTAATTGTCAGCCGAACAAGTAACAATCCAAATAATATAAAGATAAATGATTTGGATGGAATTAAATAAATATCATCATCAAACACTTCGAACGTCGTAAATTTAATTAATAATATGGAGCATAGTAGACCAACGAAAACTGCCTCACTGAATTCCAATAATGATATTCTAAACACTGGAAAGATAAACATGAATGCCCCTGAGCTCATAAAGAT
>JAPFCO010000286.1 GCA_026169505.1 Pseudogracilibacillus sp. | reverse complement strand
TCCTTATGCTATATTAGGACAATGGTTTGCCAAGGTCATTATGCAATTAGTCGTGGCTGGCGGAATTAGGCAAGTCGTTATTAAAATGAACTTATATGAACCAAATATTACAGATTTCCAATTGGAGGAGGAGCAAGCATGCGAGAAAGCGATACAAAAGATTTAACATTATTAGGGAACCAAGGGACATCTTATCAATATGAATACAATCCAAGTATTTTAGAGACATTTGAGAATCAGCATACGGAAAATGATTATTTTGTTAAATTTAATATTCCGGAGTTCACAAGTCTTTGTCCATTAACTAATCAACCAGACTATGCGACCATTTACATTTCTTATATTCCAAATGTAAAAATGGTTGAAAGTAAATCATTAAAACTTTATATGGTCAGTTTTAGGAATCATGGTAGTTTTCATGAGGATTGCACAAATATTATCATGAAAGATTTGATTGAATTAATGGACCCGAAATATATAGAAGTATGGGCGAAATTTACCCCACGCGGTGGGATTTCCATTGATCCATATTGTAACTACGGAAAACCAGGAACTGACTATGAAAAAATGGCAAGAGAAAGACTGTTTCAACATGATCTGTATCCAGAAAAGATAGACAATCGATAAAAGGTACTGACTTAAAAACAACGGTTATAATCACCGTTGTTTTTTGTACTATTTGAACAGATTAAAAGACAATTTGAAACCTTACATAATACAGGACTGAATCCGTCTTATGATGCTAGTAGTAAAATTGTGACATAAAAAGAAGTTGTTAAGCATATATTTGATAAAAGCTATATTATGTTAAAAGAATGAAAGGAGAGTTCAATGTATTATGAACTTTTGTTTCAGGGGCAGTTGGTGTGGAATACACAACTGTTAGTAACCTTTATCTGTCTAATTGGTATATATATTTTTTTGTTAATCCGCTTTACGAAAAATAAGATTTATTATAAACAACCTCTTCTCTTTTTTTTGGGTATTGGGTTATTATATTTAGTAGTAGGTAGCCCTTTATCAAGCATCACGCAACTCTCATTCAGCTTACACATGATTCAAATGAGTATCTTGTACTTCATCATACCTCCCATTATTTTGTTAGGCATTACAGAATGTATATATCTTCAAATAGTTAAAATTCCAATAATAAAAGGGCTAAGTAAAATATTAATGTCGCCTAGGATTGCCCATTATATTTTTGCAGGATTATTTTTGTTGTATCATTTACCCTTTGTACTCAATGTTATTTCGCAAAGTAATTATCTTCAAAATGGCTATTTATTAGTATTATTTCTTTTATCATTTGCAATGTGGTGGCCCATTGTCGCCCCAGACCCAAATCAGCGACTAAGTAGAGGACATATGAAGCGTTATGCGTTTTTAAGTGGTCTTATATTAATGCCAGCGCGTATGCTATTCATTGTAACAGCCTTAGTGGATGCTGGAGAAAATCCGTTTCTATCTCAAATTACTGCTCATCTTTGCATCCCTGAATCAAGTTCCTTCAATTTGCTTCCGCCACCATTTAACACAAAAATTGATCAATTCATGTCAGGTATATTTATGTTAGGATTACACAAAGTTGGATTAGTTATGACAGTTAAATTAAGTAATAAAGTTCTAATCTCGTAGTAAAACGTCACGTATAATGAAAAGACGATAAGCATTTCCGACATCATGAATAAAAATCAACTATCTAAAAGCAGTGCACGATCAATGAATGAAAAACAAAGGGAAATCAATATCCTCAGATGGAAGTTCATCTTTTCAGTATTATTAACCGTCCGATTAGCATGGTCAATGTTTGCCCATTTTGAATGGTCCTCATTTATTTATATTCCAGATTTATTTACAAATTCATTTTTTCAACTAATGATAACGATCCCTATCCAGTTCGTTATTGGATTTGAGTTTTATGAAAGGGCTTGAAAATCCTTAAAAAGTGGAAGTGCTAACATAGATGTGTTAGTCGTACTCAGCACATCTGCTGCTTTCTTTTATAGTCATTATCTTATTTTTTCCTCACTACTATCTTTAGCTGATACAGAACAGGTATTGTACTTTGAAACGAGCGCATTTATCATTACGTTCATTTTGCTTGGTAAATTATTGGAAGCAAAAACAAAATCAAGAACGACGGAAGCAATTAAAAACTTTATCAACTACAAACAAAAAAAGCGACATTGTATATAGATGGCAGTGAAACAAAATCACTAGTTGAGCGTATTGTACAGGGGAATATTATTTCAAGGATGCGAAATGTTATTTCAATGAATTACATGTGACCGTCTTATATACGAGATAATTATCTTTCGCTCAATTTCTACTATCAAACGAATAAATTAATAACTGTGTTAACGATTATAGCCTCTATTTTTACACCCCTTACATTTATAGCTGGTGTATATGGTATGAATTTTATAAACATGCCTGAATTGAACTGGGAAATTGGTTATTATATAGTACTTGGTTTAATGGCAATGATCGCAGTATCTATGTTTTTATGGTTCAAAGTTAAAGGATGGTTTAAGTAGTCTTTGTTTGTATCCTTTTTATACAAGCTATTCTATCGTATGTTAATATATAGATGATAATCTTTATGAAGAAAAGAGAAGGGGTAGCTAAACGATGTTAACTCCAGTAGGTTGGGTAGGAATATTTTTATTTATGGTTGGGTTTATTGTATTTGTCTTGATGAATATTTTAATAGAGTTTTCTGAGG
>JAPFCO010000195.1 GCA_026169505.1 Pseudogracilibacillus sp. | reverse complement strand
CCATTAATAACCGCAACGACCTCATCATCAGCTATTTTCTCATCATCCGTTATTTCAACGGTAGGAGGAGCTAGTGCATTTTCTTCATCATTTGCTGCATCTCCCTCTTCTTGCTTGTCTCCACATGCAACAAGGCCAATCGTTAATAATAGTAGTATACTACTTATAATATATTTCTTCATTTATATGATGCTCCTTTTTCAACAGTCTACCTCCATTCAACCATATATAAACATGCGGAACAAGTAAAAAAGTCTAACAAAATAATACGTTTTGGTGACAGTGTTTGTAATCATTTACAAGTGATTTAACAGTTATTTACCAAGTTACCTTGACTACCCTTTCTCCCTGTTTGAGTTTTGTTACAGGCCCTAGTAATATAACGCCAATAGTGAGTTAAATTGGATTGTTGGTGTCCATGGCCAGTTAAAGCAACCTATATCATTGTTCTTGGTAAATAAATGACTAAACTCAAAAAAACTGTTCGTAAAGTGTGATGCACCATACCTTTCGAGCAGTTTTTTATAGGCTACAAATTGTTCTTTACTGTTTTCGGTAACTCTTTTTCTGTTATAAACTCATACTTTCTCACTTTATCTTTACGGACATGTAGTTTAACGACCTCGCCAACGTCTTCATTATTATTAATTGTAAAAGTTTGGGTTCCTCTATTTCCATCCTCATCTATGATTGGAATTGTATATTCAATTTGATCATAATCCTCGGGAACAGCTTCGTTCGGAATTTTGCCATATACGAACTCTGTATTTGAATCAATATAGTGGTTCCAGCTAACCAAACTTACAAGTAATATAATTAATACGATGAGAACGATGACAATGTTCTTATTACGACGCATGACAATCTGCCCCCTAACAATAATTACGCCTACTATTATACATGATTGGAAAAGTTTCTTGATACACTTTATACATTCTTTATCAATTGAATAAATTTCATCATTGCCTAATTCAGCTACGTCGTTACAGGTTGTGGTTGTGTAGCGGTAAATTCGTATGATGAGATTGACTTAATTATACACAACTTTTGTCCCGGACTGTTTAATAATGGCTTCTTAACTAGATCTTACTCTTCATTGCATATTTAAAAAACGCAAAATTAGTACGTTTTATATATATTAACGCTTCTTAAAGGCACAAACAAAAAAACGATCCACTGTAGATCGTTCAAAGGTTGCTGAGAATATTTATACATTTTTCAAGATAATACATATCTTATATACGAAATTTATCCAGCAACCTTGACGTTCCGATTGTAGATCGTTTAGCCAAATTGACCATTAATATACGCGGATGTACGTTTATCTTCTGGATCATGAAATAATTTTCTTGTCTCGGTATATTCTACGACTTCCCCATTCAGGAAAAATGCTGTTCGATCTGAAATCCTTGCCGCTTGTTGCATATTATGTGTCACAATGATAATCGCATACTTCTCTTTTAATGTGCGAATTAACTCTTCTACTTTTAAAGTTGACTGTGGATCAAGTGCAGATGTTGGTTCATCCATTAAAATGACGTTCGGTTCAATTGCCAAACATCTTGCGATACATAGACGTTGCTGTTGTCCTCCTGATAAACTATAAGCACTGTCTTGCAGACGATCTTTTACCTCATCCCAAATATATGCTTGCCGTAAACTCGTTTCAACAATTTCATCTAATATCATTTTATTACGTATACCATGAATTTTCGGTCCATATGCGATATTATCGTAAATCGACTTTGGAAACGGATTTGGTTTTTGGAATACCATTCCTACTTGCGTTCGTAATTGTTCAACTTTAATCGAATGATCAAAAATGCTTTTCCCATCATACACTACTTTACCTGTTGTGCGTACGTTCGGTACTAATTCAACCATCCGATTTAACGTTTTTAAATAAGTTGATTTCCCACAACCTGATGGCCCTATAATTGCAGTTACTTCTTGTTCACGAATATCTAAATTAACATTTTTTAATGCTTGTTTTTCTCCATACCATAAGTTTAAATTCTCCGTTTGATAAATCGATTCTTTCGCTGAACCTGTTTGAGGGAAAACTTGAATATTAGATGTTGCCTTTGTCTTTGGTCTTTCAGCAGTAATAGTTCCCATTTAATATCCTCTCCTTATTATTGATATGCCTTTTGGTATTTGTTTCGAATTAAAATTGCGGTTAGATTTAAAATTAATAATACGATGAGTAAGACGACAATTGTTGCGGCTGCAAGATTAGCATACTCTTTTACCATCGTTGAATCCAATGTCCAATAATAAATTTGAACCGGTAAAACAGTAAATGTATCGAAAATACCTCCTGGTAACGGAATTAACAATGCAGGTATTCCAATGACAACTAGTGGTGCTGTCTCACCAATTCCTCGAGATAACGCCAAGATTGCTCCCGTTAATATACTTGGTAATGCTGCCGGAAAAATAATATGTTTAATCGTTTGCCACTTGGTAGCGCCCATTCCATAAGATGCCTCACCTAGATGTACTGGCACTGCTCGTAGTGCTTCTTGGCTAGCAACAATCACAATAGGTAAGATTAATAAAACAAGCGTTAATCCACCTGCAAGAACAACATTTCCCAAATTCATGACTCGCACAAATACCGTCATTCCTAAAATTCCATATACAATCGATGGTACACCAGCTAAATTAGCTATATTCATTTGAATGAGTGACTTTATACGACCTTCTGGCATATAAAACACTAAGTACAGTGCCGTCCCTACACCTATAATCATCGTCACCGGAGTAACTACAATCATCAGCCAGAAAGTTCCTAATACGGCGCCTAAAATACCAGCTCGTTCCGGATCCGTTGATAATCTATTTGTAAGAAACCCTTTATTAATGAAAGAAAACCCTTCAGAAAATACTCGATACAGTAAAATAACTAGTACTATAATAGCTAATAACATTGCTAGAAAACTAATAACTTTAGCTGTTTTATCTAAGGCGGTTCTAACGACCATACGATTTGTATGTTCCGCCTTCGTATGATTGGTCATTTCTCCGCCTCCTATT
>JAPFCO010000073.1 GCA_026169505.1 Pseudogracilibacillus sp. | reverse complement strand
TCCCACCAAAGTGAGAAAGGGTTTTGAAAACGAATAATATAAGATTAACGCTTCGAGAACTGAGGGACGTGATATCATCAACACTTTGATAGGGGTTTGTGTATTACCTGTATATTATACTCACTTATCCACAGGGTTGTGAACAAATTTCGCGTTTGATTTCCATGAAATTCATGATCGATAAAATTCAAAAATCGTTAAGCATAATTTGTGTCCCTTCTATATAAAGGACCGTTTGTTTTTGATATTTCCATTATACACCTAATCCTAATTTTTACCATTGATATTATTTTATCTTTTACATATAATAGAACATACGCTCCATAAATGGAGGTTAATTAATATGGATTATTCAATTTATCCTCGAAATGATATTTTATGTATTGATATGCGATCTTTTTATGCGAGTGTAGAAGCAGTAAAGCTAGGATTAGATCCAATGAAAGTAATGCTTGCAGTTGTGGGTGATTTTAATCGACCTGGTAGTATTGTACTTGCCGCATCACCTGCCCTTAAGGAAAAGCATGGTATTAGTAATGTAAGTCGATACTTTGATATACCTAATGATCCAGAAATTGTTTTAGTGCAAGCAAACATGGCTGATTACATCCACGCTTCAGTCGAGATTACAAAATTTTTAAATAAATATGTACCTCGGGAAGCGATACATCCATATTCTGTAGATGAGACTTGGATTACGGTTAACGGTACTGAAAAGCTTTTCGGTAATCGTTGGGATATTGCAAGATTAATTAAAAAGGATTTATTGGATGAATTTGGCCTAACTTGCAGCATTGGTATTGGTGATAATAAATTTCTAGCAAAGGTTGTTATGGTTTTACATGCAAAAAAAGAAGGAATCTCGGAATGTCGCTATGAAGATGTTCCAGTAAAATTATGGCCCACACCTGTCGAAAAGGTTTGGGGCGTCGGATCCAGAATGAAAAAGAATCTATATCGGTTAGGCATTACTACATTTGGCCAAATAGCCAACTATCCCCTGCCCTCCTTGAAAAAGCATTTCGGTGTCATGGGAGAACAATTATATTGGCATGCTTGGGGAATTGACCTTAGTCCTGTAATTGGTGACTTTTTTAAAAAGGAACATAAAAGCTATGGTCATGGAATTACATTGCTAAGAGATTATAATAAAAGTGAAGTTGCCACCTGTATTTTAGAATTATGTGAAGAAGTTTGTAGACGTGCAAGAACTGAAAGAATAGTTGGAAAAAC
>JAPFCO010000150.1 GCA_026169505.1 Pseudogracilibacillus sp. | reverse complement strand
TAATTGATTTAAAATAGAAACGATACGCGTTCGAATATCTTCCACTAAATATTTGTTCCTCACACCTGCTACTTGATCAATAAGAGCAATATAATCTGTTACTTTAAAATTAAATGTTCCATTTGCTCGAATTGGCATACCGCCAGGGAGTTCAGGTGTCGCTAAATGAATCGGGCTTTTCGTTCCCCATTTCACCGTAAATTCCTTCGTATTAACAAATAATACTTCACAACGCATCCCAGTATTAAAACCAAATTTAAATCCTTTTAATGTCGATAAAACGGGAATGATTTGCGAATCCACATCATAATCCCCTGCATCTTCGAAGATTCCTTCGATTCGTCCATGATTGAAAAATATTGCATCTTGACCTGGACGAACAATTAGCTTACTCCCCTTTTTAATTTCATTATTGCCCCACTTCCAGAAAATCATATCATCACGAAACTCATCCCATTCAATTACATTAGCTAATTGTCCTTTAAAGAAATTCATCATCCTAATACCTCCTACCTTATTCGTTCATCTCTTAAAAACTTCGTTTACCACCACTACGCCTACTACCGCCACTAGTCATACGGCCTCCGCCACGGCCACGGCCGCTTCGACCTCCACCACTACTACTTTTTGGTTTCGGCTTTCTTCGCTTTGTCACGGATGTACGAATATACCGATCCCGATGTCGAAGTATTTTTGATTGGTCGCTATTTTCATATGTTCGTCTATTCGTAGTCACTTTTCCACCAGCGTTATGTACCATACCCCATACTATTCCTGCTCCTACTATAACAGCGAGTAACAATTGAACAAAAATATTGTATAAAGGATTTTGTGGATTTACGTTCGGTTTAAATCCACTATATTTAAATGATGAAGTCAAAAAGGTTTTCATCGCATGATAATAAGAACCATCTGTCAGATGAGGTGCTATATTATCTTGGACCATATCAACACGTTCATCGTTTAAATAATCAGCCATAGTACCAAACCCTGCTATATCGACTTCCCGATTCAACATGTCGATCGTTAATACAATCGCATCAACCTCTTCATCATCTATTTTGATTTCTTCATGGTAAAAATCATCCGTATAATCTTCTACGTCTCCTGATCCTGTATCTTCCGTTGTAATAATATAATAGGATACTTCTCTTTTAGCCCCATACTTTTCTGCAAGAGTTGTTAAGGAGTCTTTTTCTTCTTCAGAAAACAAATTAGCTTCATCGATTACTTTTTGGTCATGTGCAGCACTTACAACATAAGGTAATAATAATATTATCATCGTAAAAAGAAACATTAGAATACCACTTTTTTGTCGGAGGTTCACCATAATACGCCCCCTGTCATGAACGCAATCGCTTTAATTATAATGAAAGTTACAGCAGAAATACCACTTGCCCAGCCTATTACTTTACCTTTACTAATTGGCGGCTTACCTATTATTTTACCTGTTTGACCATTCATAGCAAATGTATGTTCTTGCCTATCATAATCATAATAAACCATCCAAATTGGAAACAATACGTACGAACTTTTCAGACTTTTTGTCTTGACGTTTTGTTTTTTCTCCCTAACACTTGTATATTGTGACACTGTTGAAGTCACATAAGAATCTATGTATTGCTTTATTTTTGACTGGACGCGTGGAAATAATTGTTCATCATCATAATTATATTTCTCTGCTATGTATCCTGCTAAATAAGGTGTTTTGAACTCTTTTAAATCAGTATAATTATATGGTTCTAGTTTATCCATAACTTCATCATTCATTTTTTCAGATGCGTCGACAGGTACTCGATTATAATATAAATCAATATCCCGATATACATCATAAAATTTTGTTTCCGTATAAATATAATCGCCCCTTGTGTAAGTTCGTACCCTCGTGCCAACAGCGTCGAGTTTTACATTACTATTTAAATCGTACATCCAAAAAGGAACATACATACCTGTAATATTTTTCACTCGGTTTGCACGCATAAAGTCTTTTGGAGAAAAACGCCCATTTTTACACCATTTACGAAAAGCTTTCTCTGCCTCTTGTTTACTAATTGAAAAAGGAATCACCTTTGCTGGAGCCAAATCTCCTGACAATCTATCTGCTAATACGACCCCTGCATCACAAAAACTACAGGAAGTTGCTGTCGTATCTGCATCTGTTATCACTGCGGCTCCACAGTTCTCACATTGATACTCTTTCGCTTCATCTTCGTCAAACTTCATCGTTATATATTCATCTGAAAATGTTCCGATATCATCTTGTCGTCCACAACTACTACAAGATAATGCCCCTGAATCACTATCGAACCCCATATCATCGCCACAGTTGGGACATTTATAATGAACTAGCACATACTCTACCCCCATTCTAAATAGAAAAGAAAGAACCGTTGCAAACTAGGCTACGGTTCCGTCCACCTGTCTTATTCTTCTTTCTCGCTCATTAGCGCTTTTAATTCGGCTAATTCATCTTCCACATCTAAATTATCTTCATACTTACTTGCCAAGTCTTCTATTTCGTCCTTCGCTGTATCACTATTTAACTCTGCCATTGCTTCTGCTTCATCGAGTGATTGATTAATTTTATTTTCCATTTCATCAAAGGCAGATAAATTAGCATTTGCTCCAGTAACTGAAGCACCTAGTTCATTCATTCGTTCTTGTGTTTTAGCGACTGCTGCTTTCCCTTTTAATATTTGTCGACGTGCTTCTAGCTCGCCAATATCACTAACTAGCTTGTCATGCATCTGTCTCATTTGTACTGCATTTGCCTCCGCTAATTCTAAGGAAGTTGCTAATTCTGTTTCTTTTTCAGTTAAAGTTGCTTTTTTCTGTAGAAAGGCGCGAGCATCTGTTTCGTTTTCTGCTTCTAATGCTTTTACTGCATAACGCTGCATTTTTTCAATTTCTTCTTTACATTCATTTAATTGACGTTGTGCCCGTTTTTCTTCCGCCATAATTGTCGCTGTTTCCGCTTTTACTTTCCCTAAATCACCTTTTAAGTTACGTAAGTATTGGTCGATCATTTTCTCAGGATCTTCCGCTCTATCTAGTAAAGCATTCATATTACTAGCCATAATATCTTTAAATCTTCTTAAAATACTCAAGTCTTTTCTCCTCCTATTTTATCAATCAATCGATCACATTTTACTTACTCATATTTTACACTAATCACTTTCATATATAAAGAACTTTATGAAAATATTACAATCTCTTTCTATTTACTTTTAAAGTAAAAAACCTCCATCCATGTTCTCATTAGATGAAGGTAGTGATGCTATCATTTTTATTTCGTGAAGATTGATTTTGGCAAAAAGGCTGAAACGACTAAATTTGGTTGATTAACAATTTCACTAATTCTTAAATCTACTGCGACACTACAAAGCATATATGCTTCTTGTTCTGTCATTCCATATGTTTGTACAATATGTTCTATCATATATCGAATCGCACTTTTCGATGCAGCTAATAAATCAGTTCCATTTCCCGTTGTTACAAAATAACCCATGCTATCTGCTTCAGGTGTTGGTGGACCTGGTAATTCATAACGTGGCTCTTGAATTGTTTTACCTTTATGCAACTTAAAACGTACGGTTGCCTCCATTGAAGCTTCAACAGCTGAACCACAAACCTCTCCATCTCCTTGTGCAGCATGTGTATCACCAATTGAGAATAATGCTCCATCCACTAATACTGGCAAGTATAACTTCGCACCACTAATCAGATGGCGCGTATCCATATTACCTCCATTATGACGCGGTGGTAATATTCCGTGATTACCCGGTTCAGATAAAGCTACACCAATCGTACCCGGGAATGGCTTGAGAAATAAATCGATCCCATGTAAAAACTCTGCACGATCTCGATTTGCTAAATCATATGTTTTAATCGCTGCATCTGGAAAATCATCTGCTAACAACCCGAAACCAGGTATGATAGCTGTCCATCCCCAATCTAATTGCTTAAAATCGATAATCTCTACTTCTAATGTATCACCAGGCTTAGCGTCTTTTATATAAACAGGTCCTACAACTGGATTGACTCTTTCAAAATCAATATTTACTACATCTTCCTTTGTTGATTGTTTCGTAAATTGTCCACTTGAAGATTCTACAACTTCATAACTCACTGTCTGTCCAGACTCTACTTCTGCAATAGGCTGAAGCGAGTTATCCCATCCATAATGTTTATGCGAATGGAAATCATGGATCGTTAGATAAGGTTGATTGTGATGATGAATCGTCATAATATATGCTCCTTTTAAAATATATTTCTACTTGAAGTGAGTCAATTAATGCTCCCTCATTATCTTCATAATTCGATCTTTAAGGCTACCAACTTTTCAGATAGATTCTATCATTATTATTACATATCTTTACACTTTTTTCTAAAAAAAGTCCTAATACATTGTGAATAGATTAACAAATTGTCCAGAACAATGTATAATTATTGGCATATCAAACTTTTAGGAAGTGAAAAAATTGACCGAAGCAAACGAAAGAACCTTTAATTTTAATGCGGGACCATCTGCCCTCCCACTCGAAGTATTAGAAACAGCACAGAAAGAACTAATTAATTTTAAGGGAACAGGTATGTCTGTCATGGAGTTAAGTCACCGCAGTCCTGAGTATGAAGAAGTACATAATGCAGCAATCAAGCGTCTAAATGCTTTATATGAAATCCCAGAGGACTATGAAGTACTTTTCATGCAAGGGGGAGCTAGTACGCAATTTGCAACAATTCCAATGAATTACTTAACACCAGATAAACAAGCTAACTATATTATGACTGGTTCATGGTCAGAAAAGGCTAGCAAAGAAGCTAAACTATTTGGTAAAGTACAAGATTCAATCACTTCTAAAGAAGACCAGTATCGTTATATACCTGAAGTTACTAATGCGGACTTCAATGACGAC
>JAPFCO010000379.1 GCA_026169505.1 Pseudogracilibacillus sp. | reverse complement strand
GCTATTTTTATTGACGACTATTTCAATTGTTTAGCTGTCGGACAAATCGGTCGACCTATCACAGATGTCCACGGTGTGTCACGCGCCAAGCTTGCTTATATTATCGATTCAGTTGGTGCACCTATTTGTATTTTAGTACCTTTATCCAGTTGGGGAGCATTTATTTTTTCATTATTAATCGAACCAATTCAAACATATCAATTAGGGATTGAGCCATTTACAGCATTTCTACTGATTATTCCTGCTAATTATTACGCCATTATGGCATTGCTCATTGTATTTTTAACAATCTTTTGGAAGTTGGATTTTCCGTTAATGAAATCACATGAAGTAAAAGCGATGCAGGCATTAGACATACTAGAAATACAAGAGGAAGATGATAAAGGTACTTTTGCAGATGCCGCTGATTTACTTGTACCAATCATGGTGCTTATTGCTAGCACGATTGTCATATTTCTATACTCAGGAGGTTTTTTCACTTCTTCCGTTGGATTAATTGCCGCTTCCGGAGAAGGTAATATCGTCCTGTCTCTCGTATATGGAAGCATTTTAGCCATTATTACTGCGGCGATATTATATGTACCTAAAGGAAAGATAACTTGGCAAGCTTTCTTACCTGTCTTTTTTAAAGGTCTAGGTAAAATGATGACAGCAGTATTTATTTTAGTATTAGCTTGGTCCGTTGGTCATATGATTGAGCAATTAGAAACCGGAGTATTTCTTTCTAGTCTTGTGCAAGATCGCGTACCATTATGGATTATTCCAGTTATTTTATTTTTATTAGCTTGTGTGATGGCTTTCGCTACAGGAACGTCCTGGGGGACATTTGCCATTATGATTCCGGTTAGTGTCTCAATTATCGGTGTCATTCATCCGGAATGGATCTTACCAGTTATTGGCGCTGTCTTGGCAGGATCTGTATTTGGAGATCACTGTTCACCTATTTCCGATTCAACCATTTTGTCGTCAATTGGTGCAGAATGTGATTTAATGGATCACGTAACAACACAACTCCCATATGCATTAACTGCAGCTGCTGCTTCTGGTGTAGGATATATTGTTTTTGGACTCACGTCACAAGTGTGGCTCGGGTTGCTTGTATCCACCATTGTTCTCATGAGTATTTTACTCGTGTTAAAACGACAAACGACTACTACTGCATAACACACACGACAGCATAATCTAACTCAAAGTTAAAAAGGACAGACTTATACTACTGGGTCTCTTCATTAGAGCTAACAAGACAAATCATATATCAAAACGCACCTTGAGGATCGTAGAACTTCAATATCAATAAGCGCTACATTACTTTTTTTCAGTGCTTTCATTGTTTACTTTATAGCCTATTTTAATTTTACGTTAAAAATTATATGAATAAAATTTATCCAACAAACGGGCCATTTTGTTAAATAACATGTTTTACAAGGTGGGGTAACAACCACTAAAATAAACTTGGAGGTTTAAAAAATATGAAACAATTGGGGACGTTATATTTTTTCTGTGGGAAAATGGGCGCAGGGAAATCAACTAAATCAAAACAAATAGCAATAGATAAAAATGCAGTACTATTATCTGAGGATGAATGGCTTTCATCTCTTTATCCCAATCGAATCGAATCATTTGATGACTATCTAAAATTTTCAGCGCAGATCCAGCCGTTGGTGAGAAAGCATGTCCAAAATATATTATGTGTCGGTACAGATGTAGTGATGGATTTTCCGGCTAACACTCAAAAGCAGCGAAAGTGGTTTTTGGATATGGTGTCCGATGTCAATGCAAGCCATCAACTAATTTTCCTTAATCTAAATAACGAGCAATGCTTACGTCAAATTGCAAAAAGGCGTAACGAACAACCCGAAAGAGCAAATTTTGACACGGAAGCGGTGTTTACTCATGTTACTAATTTTTTTGAATCACCTGAAGCATCCGAAGGTTTAAATATTTTAGAGTTTAGTGGAAATGAATAACAAGGAGTTAAACAGAAATGACTGGCTAACCTTATAATACGATCGGGCGCAATTCTGGAATAAGGGTTGTAACTGAATTGTGCCAAACTTTTGAAAGAGATTTATTTGGGAGGAAAATCAATTGAAAGGAGGGACATTAATTCGATTAACTGAAAATGAAAAAGTATAAGAGAGTGGTCAATGTTTCCAGAGATAAAATAAAAGTGTTTTACATAGGTTAATCAATTTCATAATACAGATTTTTCACCACGATGCTACAACATGTAGTTTCATTGTAACTTTCTTCACTACATACTGTAGCGTCGTGGCTGTTTTTTTATAATTATGAAATTGATTCAGATTATAACAAAAGTATAAGTGATTACAAGAGGAATACGAGGAGATGTTTAAATGAAGAAAATTAAATTGATTACATCAACATTGCTACTACTGATGAGTCTATTAGTTATTACAGGTTGTGGTTCAGCTGAAGATACAGTAGAAACAAAAGAAGAGGAAAACACCGAGAATACAGAGCAAAATGAAGAAGTGGAAGATTACACTGAGAATAGAGATGAAAATGATGATTATGACGAAGTAAGTCAAGAGCCAGAAGAAAAAGACTTTAAAGTAATCAAGAAGGAAGCAATAAAAGAACATCCGAACGCAAATATGGTTGGTGATGGTACGCGAGGTTATCACGAATTAAAGGATGGCTTTGTAAACTATGAAACAGAGTTTGAAGTGGACTCAATAGAATTCCTGGATGAATTTAATGGAATTGTGGAGAATGACAAGAAATTTTTACGAGTGGTGTTTACAATCTATTCGGTAGATGAGCCGGAAGATACAAATGGAGAACCGAGATTTAACCATATTTATGCAGATCCTATTTTAATAGATTCAGATAATGACAAGTCCTTACCTGAATCAGGGAGATACGATTTGGAATATAAATATATAGATAATAAAACAACAGAAGGAGAAATGGTCTTTCCAGTAAATGAAGCGGATTACTACCATTTAGACTTACATGGAACAGAGTGGTTGTTGTTCCCAGATGATGCAAAATAATTAAAGATATTTGAAAACAAGAAGATTAGATAGTAAATGAATATTCGATTCGCTTTCAAGTAAGAGGCGCGATCGCATTATGCGATTGCGCCTCTTATGCAAATTGTCATACTGTTAAAGATAGAATCAAGGTATAGCACTGTTTTTACTAGAACATAAAAAATTATCACTTGACGGTACATTCATTTACGATCACTTCATACATGAGACACAGTAGTCCCTATAGATAAAGACCGTGAAATTATAGGTGTTCCCTTACCAAAAACTTTGTTAACAATTCATTCCCTGGAAGTAAGAGAACAAACAGATATATTTTTTCTAGAAAGATTAGTCAAAAATATAAAAAGT
>JAPFCO010000197.1 GCA_026169505.1 Pseudogracilibacillus sp. | reverse complement strand
ACGTCTTTGCTTCATCCTTATAATAATCATAATGATGATCAAAGCCTTCCTTTTCTTTCCCTTTCCAAATTTGTTCATTGATCTCTTTATTCATCATTTCTTTATTTATATCTGCTACTTCACCTATTAATTCTGTTAAATCGCTAGCCGCCTCTTCTAAACGTTCTAAATCAGCATTCAATCCCCTTATTGCTTCCTCTGAATTACTTATACCAGATAACACCGAAGACTTTTGACTATTTAGAGTGGCTAAACTAGTACTCGCCATCATGTATCCTCCTTTATTGCGGTATTTTTATCTTCACATATTCGTGATCCATTGCGAAATAATATTCGTATGCTTCTAATGACTTTTCTTTAGACATAAATCGTTGCTTAAATATATCCTGATCACTAAGTTGTACACCTAAGAAGCCAGCCAAAGCCTGGCTCCGGACAAATTTAGGGATCTGTTCATAACTTTGACCTAAATAACTATAATCACTACAAATAATTAACCGGATCCCAAGAGATGAAGCATTCCATAACTTAGTTATCTCATCTTGATTCATCATACTTTGCGTGATAAAGTCCTTAAAGTTCGTTATCATAATTAACCATTCAGGTTCCGTTGTATTATTTTCAACTCGGTAGTCTATATCACTTAACAAATCACGCTTCAGCGCTTGGAAACTATTCGGATCGGTTACATAGGCACCCATTTCTTTGCCGACTTCTACTAATGGCTGATTCGATGCATCGATAAGCATCGTCTTATACGTATCTTTTAGTAATGCCATACTATTAGCTAAAGATGAACGCATTCTTTCTACCCGGTCCAATCGATCGCCGACTGCAATTAAATTACCATAGGTGGAAAAGTCGAACGCTAAAGGTTTTACCTCTTCATAATCTAACCCTAAAGGAATTGCCTTTCTATCAATAATTGAGCTTATTTCCTTCATCTTTTTAAATTGTTCAAATTCAATCACACCGTCCGGCATCATTGGAATAGGCTCTGGTCTATCCCCTTGCCAATATGTATCCATGTCATTTGCTTCTTGCTGGATCGCTTCAATGACTTGCAATGTATCTTCCCCTTCTGCTGGAAGAACTGTTTGGAAAATGGTTGGTTCTTCTAACTTTATTAATCCACGACCCGAAATCTCCTCTATTTCAAGTTGCGTACGACCTACAATCGAACGAGCTTCATAGTCATCAATTAAATAAAGTGCAATTTGTGTTTTAATATTTGATAGTAAAGGCATACGTAAGACGTTTTGACGACTTCCACTAACAATTAAATGGATCCCAATACTAGCCCCTTCACGAGCGACCTGGGTCAATGTTCTTTCAAATAACTCTACAAATTCCGCATCTCTTACAGCATCATAGTTATCAATGACAAGCATTATATGTGGCACAGAATTATTCGTAGCCTTTTCATACATATCCATCGTCGCAACTCCTACTTCACTTAGAAGTTTTTTACGATGTTTTAATTCATTGTCTAAGCGACGGACGAGCTTACCAATTTTCTCATTTTCGTCAATTAGCATTGTATCTGCGACATGAGGCAAATCTTTTAACGGTAATAATCCATTTGTGCCGAAATCTAATAAGTAGATATGTAAATGATCTGGACGATGTACTCTCGCTACATCCATTACTACTGTTTGTAAAAAGGTTGACTTCCCATAACCAGGGCTAGAAAACACTGCGACATGCCCATCTTTGGATAATGGAATATCAATTTGTCGCTGATCCTGTTCATCAGGAAAATCACCATATCCGATTGTTGGATGGAGCGCTTGTTTCGGCTCTTCCCATGCTGTTTGATAATCTCGATTACCTACATCCGTAACATAAATTCGTGTTTCTAATGGTGGTAACCATGGACTAGGCAATGGATCAATTTGTTCTTGAACAGTGAAATCATGAATATATTCGATAATTGCTTCTAATTCTGTTGTTGTTTTTTCAATTTCCTCTTTATCAGCTAGTCCGCTTAAATCTTCAGTTAATATATCGTACTGACCTAGATCATTAATCGCATAGATTGTTGTATCAACAAGTTGTAAGTCATCCTTATCTGTCCGATACTCTGCTCCACTCCATGCGCTTTGGAACAATTCATAAATTTCATTATTACCTACTTGTAAATAAGATCGACCTGGTAGAGTGATTTCAGCTGCATCAGGTGTTTTTAAAATTTCATTTGAATCACTTGCATTTTGAACTTTTAATGCTAATTTAAATTTAGAGTTGGACCATATTTGGTCATCAACTACACCACTAGGCTTCTGTGTCGCTAAAATTAAATGAATACCTAATGAACGTCCAATCCGTGCGGTGGAAACTAACTCTTTCATAAAGTCTGGTTGTTCGGACTTTAATTCCGCAAATTCATCGGATATGAGAAATAGATGGGGCATTGGTTCGTCTGCTTCACCTTGCTTAATTAATTTCTGATATTGATTAATATGGTTCACATCGTATTCTCCAAAAAGACGCTGACGTTTTTTTAATTCTGCTTTTATAGAAGCTAGTGCTCTCATTGATTGTGCTCCATCTAAGTTTGTAATAGCACCAACTAAATGTGGTAAATCTTTAAATAAGTTCGCCATTCCTCCACCTTTATAGTCAATTAGTAAAAAGGCAACTTCGTACGGATGGAAATTGACGGCCAAGGATAATATATACGATTGAATGATCTCTGATTTACCTGAACCTGTTGTACCTGCAACTAAACCATGGGGGCCATGGGCTTTTTCATGTAAGTTTAAATGAACTAAATCATCTTTTCCTCTTAGGCCTAGCGGTACTGCTAAACTTTTATATGTTTCGTTTTGTTGCCAGTTTTGACGTAAATTAAATGCTTCAACCGTTTCCACACCATACATTTCAAGGAATGTTACCGCTTCTGGGATTGTACTCTTTAAGCTCTGCAAATGATTTAAAGGTGCTAGCGAGCGTGATACTGCTTCTTTATTAAACGCCACTGGAAAATGATCTGGAACAAACGCTTGATTAATAAGTTCCCCTTCTTCCAATATGACATTCCCGCTGCTTGCATCACGGATATCAATGACTGTTGCCACGTGTTCTGGTAATGATTGTAAAACATCCTGTACAAAAATAAGCGTAACACCTAACTCACTTGGGTCTTCGTTAAAAAACTCCATAATTGCATGATCTAAAATAATCTTTTCATCTGTGATCAATACGGAATAATGTGGGGTGAAATACGTCTTTTCACGTTTGTCACTTTGTTCATCATTCACTAACTTTCTCTCTTTTAAAATTTGATACAATGACGTTAAGACTTGATCACGTGAGCGATCATGATACACGAATCCACGCACATTCAATCCTTTTAAACTAGCATGTGGAAGCCATCTCATCCATCCCCACTGTTCTTTCTCTTCTTCTGGGAAAATCACCACAAATTGTACCTCATGATAACTGTGGAAAAACGCTGTTTGCATGACTAACAACTGTAATTGCTCCAAAACGAGTGAACGTTGACCAATATAGCCGACTGGTCCATTCATTAAAGTAGTCGTTATAGGAACTTGTTTCATTTTTTGAAACTGAACATGAAGTTCCTTCGCTTCTTTCACTAATTCATCTTTGTCTAGAGTAAACTCTTCTTCACTAAATTCAATTTCAAAGCTAGGATCAATATCTCCCACGCCTACTCTATACATAAGGAAATCATGGTGAAACATTGTTTTCTCATAAATTCTAGCGTTTACTTCAGTTGTCATATCTTTCAACTTTTCCACATTGGGGTAATGGTATTCCAAAGCATGCCGTTGTTCCATTGACGTCTCAAAAAGTTCCTTCGTTTTATTTCGTAAATATTCACGATAACTTCGCTTTCTTTCTTTCATATCGATCCGATATTGTTTTGCGTTTTTAACGTAAGATGTCACTGATAGGATAATTGTCGTTACTGTCATAGCAAGCATGACAACAATATAAATTCCGCGTGGCTGAAAAATAGATACGAGTGCGAGTGCAGCAATCATGACAATTGGTGGAATGATTGTTCGCATTAATTGTTCACTTGGTTTAGATGGTTTAGACGATGGTTTAGCAATGACTTTCTTTTCCTCTGGTTCACGGTAAATAATTCTTGGTGACCGTTGGTAATCTGGATAATCCCCTTTATAATAATCTTCTATTAAATGATGGGGAATTAGTTTTGTTGTCAACCTTTCGATTGGAGTACCGACGCTTACATCTCCGTTTCCGACCAGCACAAATACGCCATCGAAAAAAAGCTGATCTCCGACGGCTAATTTAATTGGATCCGTAACTTGCACATAATTATGGTAGACGATTCCTTCATTCATAAATAATGTAAAAGGTAATGAGCGATCAGATCGTGTAAGCATAAATTCTACATTTGTATCGTTTATCGCAATATCATCATACTTTTCCTTCCCAAAGGTTAGATTCAATTGATCCGTTGTATCTAATGTAGATATCGTATCATCGCCATAATTAAGAAGATAAAGAGTTAAGTGTGCCCCCCCTATTGCGATTACCAATCGATCATTCATTTGTAATACTTGTTCATTTACTTCACATGAAGTTCCGTCCCAACTCACTGTCACTTCTGTTTCTAATGATAAAAATGTCACAGTATGTAACAAGCTATTACCTATTGTAATAGCTTGTTCCTCTGTCGGGTGCAACGAGCATTTATGTAATTGTTTGCCAAAGCTTACCATCAACACTGGTTTTATCATGTCCCTTGCTCCTCTAACCAATTATTGTAATAGAATCCCTCTTAATCTTTTTCTTTACTGGATTCGTTATCTTTCGCCGCATCATCTAGTTCGTCCTCTTCCTCTTCTTCCGGTAAAACATCATATTCTTCTGCATAATCTTCTAGTTCATCACGTAGCTGTCCTACTTCATCATCTCTTTCCGCACCTGACAATTCCGGATCGTTTTTTACTTGCTCTGTTTTTTTAATGAGCGCATACATAATTAATTGTGGATCATCCATATATTTCGCTAAGTCTATTGTTCGATCAAAATTACCAATCCCATTATAAATCCAATATAATAAGTACCGTTCATCACTTCTCAAACTAATATTCTTCATCACAGTCTCTTTTTCTGTATCTGATAAATCTTCCACTCTCACATAGGAGTAGGCTAAAATATACTTCGACGAATGTGGTAAGCTTTCGATATCTTCGCCTTTAAGCACGTGAATAACATCATTATAATCGGAAGCAAGAAATTCTTCGTTTGCTTCTAACAATGTTTCTTGATAAGGTATTTTGGCAAAAAATAAATAACATAATAATGACAATAAAATAATAGTTGCCACAGAAACCCAGATCGATAAATGTTTAAAAAGTTTAAAGCGTTTTTTAGGTACTAACTGCTCATCTCTGTCCGTCATTAATTGTTCTTTTTGAAATTGGGTCATTAACTTAGTAGTAACATCTGAAAATGTCATTTGCTCCATTATTTCTTGCTCAAACCGTGTCAATTCCGCCTTCTCTAAAGCACCTTTATAAAGATAGTCGAATGTATATTTATCTGCAAACATCGCTAAAACAAGGCATTTATATTGCTTTACTACATCAGTTTCATCCATATCATATGGTTGTAGAATATCCCGAACACCACGATAAATTAATTTTGGCATTAAATTATGATCGAAAAGCAGATTGTTTGGGTGGAGAAAAAAAGTCACCCTTGTTGATAGCAATTGATACAATATTGCTATATTAGAGAGTGCTCGTAATTTTTCGTGCTCTGCTAATTCCTTCACTTGATCCCACGTTTTCCAATGCTTTTCTATTTCAAATGAAAAAAGAATCGCATCATCTTCCTCTGCCACTTGCAAAGGGACAAATGCTGCCGATTGCCTCGTAATTAAATGTAATTGTTCCATATATTGAATATGTGTTTGCGATTTAGGTATTCGTAAAACTCTTCCAGTTTCACTTTCAGTAAATACGATTGATAAAGGATCAATATGTATGTCATTTTCGTTCATTCAACGCAGCTCCTTTAAGCATCTATAATGCTTACACTTTTAGCCCCTCATAAAATGATAAGATAATCCCCATCTGTAACAGGAAAATCCATTACATAATCATCATCAGCTAGTAACAATTGTTTTGTCGTTACTTTTATGGCGAATAAAGCATGTTCAGACATATTGAGGCCTAATGTCTTCTCAAGTTCTAACAATAATTGCTTTACAGTCAATTGAATAGGAATACGTAGGTCATAAACTGCATCGCCCCAATTTGTAAAGTCTATCGATACATTTATATGTGTTTGATTCACAACAAGCATCCCCTTACTCCCGTTTAAAAACGTAACTTCCGAATAATAAATAATACAATACTAATCAATACTCCTACAAACAAAGCAACACTCGTATAAAAAACAATGGTAGAAATAGAACCTGACTCTGATGTATTTGTTTTGTCGATTTCCTCCTGTGACACTTCATGACTTATGTCAGAAGTCTCAATAAATAACTCCGACTTCATATCGTAAATAGACGTTTCCTTCACATGCGTTGTAAAAAGTGAGTCTTTTAACTCTGCGTACTGTCGTTGAGATAGCTGCTGTTGCTCATCTAACTGTTCTTTTACTTCGCTTGTAAACAGCTCTGGAAATACTCTATCTAGTTCTGTCTCCTGATTTTGTTCTTCTGTACTTTCACCTTGCATGATTCGATCGATTTTTATTTCCATATTCCCTTTTCCCAAATCATCTTCATTCGCTACAGCGGTGATTGGTAATTGAAAGAAGAGAAAAAGGAAAAAGAGAAGCAAATAGTTAGTTTGCTTCTGCCACATTGTCATCTTCCATCCCCTTTGATGTATTCGTCTTTTTGAAAACAAATAAGTTTAATACACAACCTAGTCCTGAGATAATAATCAACAAACCAAATGCTATAAATGTCATACTACTATTCTCTTCTACAATCGTATAGAGTAAGTTTTCTATATGTTGTAACGGTGATAGGGTTCTAATCACTTCAATCACTTCATGATGTTCGAATTTGAAGCTCAATGATTTAGTAACGAATAAATAGAGACTAATGATCCCTAGTAAAATAAACATACCGACCATCTTTAATTGTCTTAATAAATAAGTTGCAACAAATAGCATAAGCATTGTTAATAAAATCATCAATCCTAACCACATATAAATGGCACTTTGATCAAGTTTTAGTAAATAAAACAGGACAAGACCTATAACGATTCCTTCTGCAAGTCCTATGGCAGCAATGAGTCCTGTAACTGGTGCGTTTAAGGAATAGAGTGACTTTTCTTCTGTATTTTCTTTTACTAGGTTACGTTCATTTATCGTTGAAATAACGTATGCTGTAAACAGTGTCACTATCGTTAAAACAAGGACAATGAAATACGGCGTAAATGTCTCTCCTTTTGTAATAATCCCTTCATTTTTTGTATGTACAGGATTTGCTAAAAAGGAATAAAGGTTTTCATTTTGCCTATCGCCTATACGGCTATTTGCCAATACTTCATTAAAGTCTTCGGCATAATCTGTATCTTCGATTGACTTCTCCGTTAATTTGTCTGCTAATTCCTCTGCATGTTGAACTAAATCCGTACCACTAGCTTCTATTGTATCAGCTTGCTCATCAATTGCTTCAAATGTTTGATACACATTATTCGCAACATCGAAGTTGGAGCCTGCTTGGTCTTTAATCGACTCACTTGCAAGCAATAACGGCTGGTAGCTTCCGTCCAAACTCATCATAGCTGTTTGAAGTTCTCCATCACTGCTTATGACGTTATTTTTATCATCTTGTATTTGTTGTCCTGTTTCTCTCCATTCACCTAATTCATTTAAAAGCTGACGGACCTCTTCATTTAAGACGGTCGCATTCGACTGCGTTTCCGTTATGTTCGCAACTAATTCGTCCGATTTATTACTTGCCTCAGCTAGTTTTTCATTATATGATTTGATGTCATCTTCCAATGTACCCATTAAGGATTGAACATCTTTTGTTACTTGATCTGTTACATTTCTCGTTATATGTTTCTTTAAAATATCTTCCACTTTTTCTTCATGGATAAAATAATATAACGAGTCTTTACTAGCCAATTTCTTTAAGCTAGTCCCTTTTAACTTACTAGCTAAAGATTTATCTTTAAAGTTTAAATCAAAATATAATTCATAAACCGATTGCAATTTATAATAATCATCTACCGTCGCTGCTGTCGCATCCATCATTGTCTTAGTAATCGTTGGATTTACAGGTGTTTGAACTTCTTTATAGATAACATTATGATGCTCTGTTTTCGTTATAGTGATCGGCTCTTGATCTTCTTCTGGCTCGGTGGGGGCTTCCTCTTCCTCGTCATCCGCTTCAGACTCGTCTTCAGCAGCATCTTCTTGTATATTTTCTTCTATGTTTTCGCCTATACCTGCCTCCGTGTTGTCTTCATCTACCTCTGTTTCATCGGAAGATTCTGTGTTGTTCTCCTCTTCCTCTGAGGTTTCTTCGTCTTGATTCGATTCATCTTCATCTTCGTTATTGTCCTCTTCTTCGGTAGGTTCAGATGGAGGAGGTTCCTCGTCAGAATCATCTTCTTCACTCGTTCCTTCTTGCGTTATTTTCCAATCCCATTCAATTGGAACGAATAAATCGAATGACTTTTGTGCATTTTTACGTAACTTCATGTTTACAGCTATTTCAGTGTTATCTTCATAACCAGATAAATCAATTCCATCTCGGTTGTATGCAACTTTTTCGCCATTTAAAGATATCTTTACATCTCTAAATGCTTCAGGCACGTTTACAAACAATCGTTGCTCAACATCATCTGCTTCAAGGGATGGAATATGTAACTTGTCCTCTACCTTTAAGCCTTTTCTTGATAGGTCAGTTTTTATATCGTTTATTGCGGCAGTAATTTCTGTTGTTCCACGATTATTTCCTGGATTATGATTAAATTTCTTTGTTACGGCCGCGACGTTTTTTATTTCTGTTAATGTTTCACCAGTTAAACCCGATTTCTCTAATTCATTTATGTCAAGTGTCGGTAAAACAGTAATTAATTCTTTTATTTCATCTGTTATTTGGTCATCAAATGACGCTAATAACTGATCGAATGACTCTGCGTAAATCTTATTCGTGTTCGAATCTAATCCTGTTTTTACTTTGTCTGCTAATTGATTATGTAGTCGATCTTGTAATTGTTCTTCATACCCATTCATTCGTTCGTTTAAATTGCTAAAACGTTTATTTATCTCATCCGCATTTTGTGCAATCGTTCCTGACGAACTCTCTCCCTGATTGAACTGATTATATACTGCTTCATTTTCACGCTCTACTTGATTCAATACAGTCATAACTTCTTCATTTGACATACTATTTGTAAAGCCATCTAATACTTCACTAAATACTTCTGTCACCTTACTATCTTGTTCTTTTATTTGAATGACGGAATCTAATTCTGAGGCAAATGATTGATTGTTTGCTACCTCTTCACCTAGATCCGCTTCAAAGCCCTCTAATATATCTTCTAATGATTGATAACTTTCCTTGGATGTTTCTGTATAACTTTTCACCATATCAAATTGATCCGTAAATCCTGTTAGTGGAGAATGAATAAGCTGTTTATATTCATCTGTGTATTCTCTTTCTTTATCAATGATTCCACCAATATTATCTTGTGCTTCTTGGAGATTTCCAATAATACTAGCAAAATAAACATCTGTTAATCTAGTATTAAATTCGTTCAGAATATTACCTGCCGTTTTTTCTGCTTCTGCTCGCACATTCTCATGACCTGTGGCATTAATTCTGTAATGAAGTTCAGCAGGTTCTGGATTCTCTAAATGGATGGATAATGATTTTTCGGAGAAATCGTTTGGAATAATAATCATCATGTCATATACATTACGATCTACTCCACTTTCTGCTACTCCGCGACTGACAACATACCAATCATGTTTACTATCCTTGTTTATACTATCTGAAAATTGATCACCAAAGATGATTCGTTGATCACTAAAAATAGCACCTTCATCCTCGTTGACTAAAGCAATAGACATCCTTCGTTCCTCGTTATCAACTTCTGATGAGTTCTCGTTAAAAGCAAGGTAAGACAAACCAACTGTTAAAATAAATATTAATAATAAGAAGCCAATACTTTGCCAGCCTGCATTTTTCATTATTGCCAACTCCATTACTTTTTTATAAAATTCATTTATGTAGATAGGAAATGTAAGATGATTTAAACATACCAAATTTGGGCGATTAATTCCATGCATACAGATAAGTCACATAACAATTGTTATGCGACTTATCAATTGTATGAAAGGTTTTAATTTTATCTAAAACCAAAGTTTTGTGATAATGCTTGGTCTTGATCTGCCATAGCTTTAGCGGTTTTGTTCAACTGTTCCTGAATTTCCTGCATTAATATAGCAAAATCCTCTACCTTTGGCTTCAACTGATCATATTGAGCTTCGAAGCTTTCAAATGCTCGACCTTGCCACTGATCCGATAACTTCTGTTGAGTTCCTCTCAACTCTGATAACATCGTCATAAGTGTTTCATAGTTTTTCCCATAATCATTGGCTGTTATTTTAAGTTCCTCAGGGCTCATTCTTATTTGTCCTGACATTTTATCATCTCCTTTTACATTGGGTATTAAGCATGTGTTTGGACACAAAATTAACACCTATCTTAAAAAGACATCTTAAAGAACTTCTGAGCAACTGTCAATAGATATTTGGATTTTACTTCCAAAATGAGCTAAAAGACATAACCACACTCATTAACACCCGCTTTATGCTCATTACTATAGAACTATAAAAGTCGTTCATACTTTCTGACAGTTAAAAGTCATCAAAATATGATAAACTATTATTAGCTACAATCTATAGAGGGTGAGCAATCATGAAACGATATTTATCTGGACTTTTTATATTATTAAGTGTCATAACTGTTATTATTGGATATCGTTTTGAAGTAAGGTGGAATGGGATTGTCTCTTGGGGGCTTGCATTTATTTTTTTATTGCTCGCAGCTTATTTTACAAAATACATTCCAAATAAAAATGAGAGAGGGGCCGGTCAATGAAATACTTTGCAGTTTTGTTGCCAATGAAAGATGAATTAAAAAGCCAAACGCATCGACAAGAACATTTAGATTTCCTCGCTAGCATGCGTGAGCAAAATCGAATTTTCCAATTTGGACGCTTAGTTGATGGAGCTGGCGGGCTAATCATCTATCAGGGAGATAATTTGGAGCAAGTTGATGAATGGGCAAAACAAGACCCGTACGTTACACTAGGTGCTCGCGAATATGAGATCCACGAATGGGCGATGCAATCAGACTATACATTTGAAAAATGAGAAAAAACCTAGAAGCTTCCTTCCAATTAGCTTCTAGGTTTTTTCATGCAACAATTTACAGCATTGTAAATTTTTCAACTAATGGCTTAACTTTCGCACCAATACACTACGTTCAAACATATGCTAATATCGTATTTGGATACGACACTCACGGATGGTACATGAGCAACGCCTCGCGTTATCTTCACAGACATTTTCATGTATGAGCGTTACATAAGAATGGGCTTGCGTTATCTTCGCACACATTTTCGAACTTGGGCGTTACGTGAGAAGTATATTTTGGTCTGTGCAAACTCCCTCCATATTTTCGAACACGAACTTTATGTGAGTATAAGAGCGTTCTCTCCCACGTAACACGATTAACTTCTTCGTTAAAATGACTATTTACTCTAAAGTCATTTTATTTACGAACTTATATTCTTCCTTAAATTTTAGGGTTGATACATTTGTCATTTCATCATAAAAAAGCCATTACGGTTATTGATTGTATTCAATCTGCCGTAATGGCTTTTCTGTATTGGTGCTATTTTATTAACGTTTAGACGCTCTTTCACGCTCACCTTTATCTAAGATCTTTTTACGTAAGCGAATGGACTCTGGAGTCACTTCACAATATTCATCATCATTTAAATATTGGATTGCTTCCTCCAATGACATATCGCGTGTTTTTCGAATGATCGACGTTTGGTCTTTATTTGCGGAACGGATATTCGTTAAATGCTTTTCACGCGTAATATTTACCGTTAAATCATTCTCTCGATTATGTTCTCCAACAATCATTCCAGCATACACATCCACACCAGGTGGAATAAAGATAGATCCTCGGTCTTCTAGATGTAAAATGCCATAAGCAGAAGTTTTACCATTTTCTAATGCAACTAGCACACCTTGACGTCTGCCACCTACATAACCTTTAATTAGAGGCTCATAATCACTAAATGTATGGTTCAAAATACCATACCCTCTAGTTTGTGACATAAATTCTGTCGCATAGCCGAGCAACCCTCTTGAAGGTACTTTAAAGATAAGACGAACTTGTCCATTACCATGGTTTATCATGTCGAGCATTTCGCCTTTACGCTCCCCAATGGATTCCATAATAGTTCCAGTAAATTCTTCCGGCACATCAATTTGTACTTTTTCCACCGGTTCACATTTTACACCATCAATTTCTTTCACGATTACTTGTGGTTTAGAAATTTGTAATTCAAAACCTTCACGACGCATATTCTCAATTAAAACAGATAAATGAAGTTCTCCACGTCCTGAAACTACCCATGCATCAGGTGAATCGGTAGGATCTACACGTAAACTAACATCTGTTTCCAATTGCATATTTAAACGCTCAGCTATTTTAGCGGATGTAATATTTTTACCTTCTTTTCCAGCAAATGGACTATTATTTACTAAAAAGGTCATTTGTAATGTTGGCTCATCAATGTGAAGTGTTGGTAAAGCTTCTGGATGATCAGCTGGACAAATTGTTTCACCGATATTAATTTTATCCATTCCTGATACAGCAACAATATCGCCAGACTTTGCTTCCTGTATCTCCGTTCGTTTTAAGCCAATGAAACCAAATAACTTTGTAACACGGAATGATTGTTCAGAGCCATCTTGTTTCATGACCACAACCCGGTCTCCTACACGAATCGTCCCACGTGATACACGGCCTACTCCAATTCTTCCCACATAGTCATTATAATCAAGTAATGTCACCTGTAATTGTAATGGTTCAGCACTTGAATCGATGGGCGTAGGAATATATTCCATAATCGTTTCAAAAATAGGATCCATTGTTTCCGTTTGGTCTTCCGGTTCTCTCCCCGATGTTCCATTTAGTGCAGATGCATACATGACAGGAAACTCTAATTGATCATCATCCGCACCTAAATCGATAAATAAATCTAATACTTCATCGATTACCTCTTCAGGTCTTGCATTCGGTCGGTCAACTTTATTTACTACAACAATTGGCTTTAGCTTTTGTTCTAGTGCTTTCTTTAATACAAAACGTGTTTGTGGCATTGTACCTTCATAAGCATCAACAACTAAAATAACTCCATCAACCATTTTCATAATTCGTTCCACTTCACCACCGAAGTCGGCGTGTCCTGGTGTATCCAATATATTGATTGTTGCATCATTGTAATGAATGGCTGTATTTTTAGATAAAATTGTAATGCCACGTTCTTTTTCAATATCATCTGAGTCCATTGCTCTTGACTCTACCTGTTCATGATCCTTAAATGTTCCCGAATATTTCAGTAATTGATCTACTAATGTTGTTTTTCCATGGTCAACGTGGGCTATAATTGCGATGTTGCGAATGTCTTCTCTTAAATTCATGCGTGTACGCTCCTCATAATATAAAAAATCTGTAACCAGTATATCATATGAGTGACGTCTTCCTTATCAATTCAACTCCAAATGTTTTATCTTTTTTTCAAAACTTGCATTATTCTGTTGCTGGGTATCGTTCTACATCTTCGACAATTCCGATGTCCTCATCACTGTTAGGATAAATTTCATTATAGTTATCTCGATCTCCATATAGATCGGATGGTGTTTCTGAACTACCGTATCTACTGACTTCTTGCCACGCATCCTCCCCATCATAACCTGTTTCCTGTTCGACCCTTTCAGGATTAATATGTGCACTATACACTTCTTCCTCGACTGGTCGGTCACGCTTAAATGTATCCGTATTTGCATGTTCTACACAAGTAGCAGTTGTAGGAATAGCTAAAAGTCTTTCAAGCGGGATATCCATGCTACATTCGCGACAAATACCATACGTTCCTTCATCAATTGCATGTAAAGCCTCATTGATGGCCTCTAACTCTTGCTCTGCACGTTCGTTTAGAGCAATATCTTTTCCTCTTTCATATATCTCTGTTGCTAGGTCGCCAGGATGGTTATCATAGCTAGACAGTTCGCCGACAGCATCTGTGTGAGATGCCTCTAAACCAAAACGATCTTGCACTTGTGCAATTTTTTTAGCTTGCTCATTCAGTAAGATCTGTTTAAATTGTTGAAGCTGCTCTTTAGGTAGCAATTCATTCCCTCCTATTTAATCCATTTTGATACAACCTTATCTTTCCTTCACTATACTATGTGTGATTTTTAATTAATTGATTCTTTATTTTCATTTGAAATGTATGTTAATATGTGGATGAGCTGGTTCATTAATATATAAGCACTTACTTTATAGAAATGGGTGAACTTTATGTCAAATACACAAACAATTGGAATGATTGGAACCGGTGTCATGGGGAAGAGTATGGCACAGCATATTTTAAAAAACGGTTATGAAGTAGTAGTTTATACACGAACAAAAGCAAAAGCTGATGAATTGATTGCGAGTGGAGCAGTTTGGAAAGCTAGTGTTGCCGATGTGGCTAAGGTAGCAGACATCATTATTACAATGATTGGCACACCAAAAGATGTGGAAGAAGTTTATTATGGAGATAATGGGATTTTTGCACACGCAAAACCGAATACTGTTTTAATTGATATGACAACATCGAAACCTTCTTTAGCTATCGATATTTATCAGGAAGCTAAAACAAAAGGGATGCAATCGCTAGATGCACCTGTTTCGGGAGGGGATGTCGGTGCCAAGAATGCCGCTTTAGCTATCATGGTTGGCGGGGATCAAGATGTATTTGATCAAATGTTACCACTTCTCCAAGTAATGGGAAGTAATATTGTTCTTCAAGGAGAGGCGGGAGCAGGCCAACATACAAAAATGGTCAATCAAATTTCGATTGCCCCGGCAATGATCGGATTATGTGAAGCACTTATTTATGCCGAAAAGGCAGGATTACAACCTAATAAAGTACTTGATTCTATTTCTACAGGCGCTGCTGGTAGCTGGTCATTGGACAATTATGCGCCAAGAATGATTGAGGGCGACTTTGCACCAGGTTTTGCAATTAAGCACTATATAAAGGATATGAAAATTGCATTAGAATCCGCCCAAGAAATGAAAATGGATACCCCCGGTCTGAGTCTTGCTTTAGAAATGTATGAAAAATTGGCTGCAATGGGAGAAGATGAAAGTGGAATTCATGGTTTATTAAAATTTTATGAATCATTAAAATGATTCATAAAATTTCATAATCCAAATTTATCGCTACACTACTAGCAGCTGTGGCTGAGTTAGACAATTATGAAATTGACATGATTGATTGCCTGGCAATAGGCCGATCAATCATTTTTTTTCACCTTTTTATCTGACGCTTCTTGGATCACAAATGCCAAATCGTCATTCCCAAATAATTGTAAGACATGTTGTACGAGCTCGATTGAAATATCTTCCGATTCTTCCTTTGCGACTGTTTCATCCAAAGCCTTTAATAATTCTTTATTTATAAGTTGATCAGGATATGCTTGTTGATACATTTCCAACGCATCTAATTCGTGATTGACGCACCATTGCGCATATATTAAAATCATCATTGATTCATCTTGTCGATATTGTTCAATAATATATTGGTCTTTTTCATTCATTTTCATTCTATGCACCTGCCTTCATTTTGTTCCTATTTCTTCTGTAACATAAATAACCACATAAAAGATAAGGCCTGTTGCATTTTGATCGGTAATGATTGATGTTCGATTTGGCCCATTTCTTGCTTCCAAACTGGGCGATGATCAATTAACTCGTATCCTTGTTCTTGCGCCAGCTGTAAAAACTCCCATGGCATCATCGTATTTAATATGACATCTTCACCATATACCCTCCGGTAACTATTCGCACGTGGCCCCGCAGTTGGACCTAAAATACCAACACATAGTAATCCGTCACTTTTTAAAATCCTTGTTAATTCTACTAATGCTTTCACAGGAATATTTGTCCACTCTAAAACATTAATTGACGTGATCCCATCAAACGATTCATCAGCAAATGGCAATCCATTCACATCTGCTTGTGTAAATGTAATATCCTCTTGTTGTCGATACTGATTAGCTAATCGAATCATTTCTTCTGATATGTCTACTCCTGTTAGATGATACCCCGCTTCATGTAATTTAACGGTTCCATAGCCACTGCCACAACCAACATCTAACACATTCGTCCCTTTCCCAAAATGAGGTCGTATAAATGGCAAAATGTCTTTTCGACTTCCTTGCTCCCACATCCGCCGACTTCGCTCATCCCATTTCGCCGCATTATTATTCCATGTATTCGAAACTGCTTCTTGCCAATTAAATGATTGATTCAAAGGTTTCATCCCCTTTATGTGATTATACAATCGATGTAAAGTAAGTTCTAATATATACTATTTACCAATCCGATACAATCACCGAGTACTTTATAGCTTCGAGAACAGACTAAGACTGTTTACATTTATATCACCTCTACAAGTAAGTAAAAACATATCGAAAGTATCCTGACAATTTAGTTATCAGACAGACGTCAAGCCTTCTATACTTGGATAGATGTCATGCAAGTGGATAAGCCAAATTCCAATTGACGTCATACGGTTCCTTATTCTTATCGTAAAACACTTATGTAAACCAAAAAAGACTTACCTCGTTGGAGATAAGTCTTTTGAACTTCTATGAATTATAATGCAGAAACGTTAGCTGCTTGTGGTCCACGGTTTCCTTCAACGATTTCGAATTCAACATCTTGACCTTCTTCAAGTGTCTTAAAGCCTTCAGATTGGATAGCTGAGAAGTGTACGAATACATCGTCTCCATCTTCACGTTCGATGAATCCAAATCCTTTTTCTGCGTTAAACCATTTAACTTTACCAGTCATCATTTACAATGACCTCCTTATACAATATCGTGCAAAGTAATTGAATCCATACCTTTACACCGCTTGTTAAAGAGATCGTAAAGTATTTTCACTTCAATTGCCATTTGCTACTAACTATTTTAACCTGTTATGATACAAAATGCAAGCAAATGACTAAAGTTTTCTTAAATAGTTTTACTATTTAGTAAAGTCGCTCTTTTTTTAAGTGTTTATAACCTTGCTTCCCATTACCCAATAATTCCTAATGTACTTAAGTATACGAGAACGATACTAATCGGGACAACCCAAGTCATCAAAAGTCTCCAAGTAGAATATAAACGAGCCGTACCGCCTATCGTATATTGTTCCTGCACGAACGATTTATCCACTTTATGGATGATGAAAATGGCAATCAGCAAACTACCTAATGGCAACATAATGTTACTTACTAAATAATCTGTCGCATCAAAGATACTTGCACCAAATATTTCCACACTTGCTAATGCACTAGAAGATAATGCTGCTGGAATCGATACGAAAAACAAGATAATTCCTAGTACCGACGAAACCATTGTTCGTGAATATCGTCCATTTACAGTAAACGCCGCAACAATAATTTCATATAAACTAAAGGATGATGTGAAGATAGCAAATAAAAATAAAATTAAAAAGATAGCTAAAAAGAACCCACCTAATGGTAATTGTGCAAAGGCTGTAGGTAACACAACGAATAACAATCCTGGACCCTCTGCTGGTTCAAGACCAAATGCGAATACAACTGGGAATACAGCTAATCCTGCTAATAGTGACACAAATAAGTTCATAGTGACTACAGCACCTGCTGACGATGTTAAGTTTACCTTTCTATCCAAATACGAACTGTACGTCACCATACAAGAAAAACCTACTGCTAAAGAAAAAAATGATTGCCCCAACGCATATAAGAGCGATTCTGCAGTAATGCTAGTGAAATCCGGCTTTAAAAAGAAAGCAATCCCTTCCATTGCACCTTCCAATGTCAGAGAACGAACAACAAGAATAATAAAGAAAAGAAATAATAAAGGCATCATGTATTTATTTGCCCGTTCAATTCCATTTTTTACTCCTAATGAAATAACGATGATGTTCACAATCGTGAATAAAGCCAATCCGATTAATGTAATCGACGCACTTCCAGTTATTGAATCAAATAACGCTCCATATTCTGTTCCTTCACTAATAATTTGTCCCGGAACACTCATTAAGCTGTAAATGAGCACCCAACCGCCAACAACACTATAGAAAGTAAGTAATAAGAAACAACCTAGGACACCAAGCCGTCCAATCCAAACCCAAAAGCTATCTGGCGCTAATTTCTTGTATGCACTAACAGCCTCTTTTGCCGTCCCTCTGCCAAGAATATATTCAGAAATTAACATTGGTAATCCAATAGCTAATGTAAATATAACAAAGATAAGGAAAAATGCTCCACCACCACTCATTCCAGCGACATAAGGGAATTTCCAAATCGCCCCTAAACCTATCGCTGCTCCCGCCGAAGCTAAAATAAATCCAAATTTGGACGTCCACTGTTCACGATTATTGTCCATTTTATTCCCCCCCATCCAAATTTTTAAATTATCTTAAATCAATTTCATAATTACAAAAAAACAGGCACGATACAACAGTATGTAGTTAAGAACCTTACGATAGTAAACCCGTATTATGAAATTGGTTAATCTTAACTATACAGAACAATAAGTCGTTAGTAAATACTTTTATTATAATATCTAACCTATCAAACCTGCGCATTTTCTAGAATGTTTTTACATTCAATGATACAATTGATAATTGCAAGATTATAATAAATTAACCTCCGCAATTTATATCTTGTAAATATAATACTGAGGTGGTAACAATGAATACAGAGGAGAAATATCAAGTTTTACTTTACTACAATTTTGTAAATATTGAAGATCACGAGCAATTCGCTATTGATCATTTACAATTTTGTAAAGAATTAGGGTTAAAAGGCCGTATTTTAGTTGCTCATAATGGAATAAACGGTACCGTTTCTGGAACCGTTGAGCAAACAGAGGCATATATGAATGCAATGCATGAAGATGCTCGTTTTAAAGATATGTTCTTTAAAATAGATGAGCATAATGGTCATGCTTTCAAAAAGATGCATGTGAGACCTAGAGAGGAATTAGTCACATTACGTCTTGATGGCGCACCAGACCCAACGGAGTTAACTGGCGATTATTTAAATCCAAAAGAATTTTACGAAGCGATGCAAGATGATAACACAGTCGTACTAGATACTAGGAACGATTATGAATATGATGTAGGCCATTTTCGTGGCGCAATTCGCCCAGACATTGAAAATTTCCGTGAACTTCCTGAGTGGGTGGAGGAAAACCGTAGTAAATTAGAAGGTAAGCGCGTGCTCACGTATTGTACAGGTGGTATTCGTTGTGAGATGGTTACTGGCTGGCTCATGAAAGAGGGATTTGATGATGTTGCACAATTAGAGGGCGGAATCGTTATGTATGGGAAGGACCCGGAAGTAAAAGGCGAACTATGGGATGGACTTTGCTACGTATTTGATAACCGTTTAACGGTGCCAATTAATCAAAACGAACATGTTGTCATTGGTGTTGATCACTTTGATGGAACTCCTTGTGAACGATATGTCAACTGTGCAGATCCTGTTTGTAATGAACAGTTTTTATGCTCAGAAGAAAACGAACATAAATATTTACGTGGGTGTACAGATGCATGTCGAAGAACATCTAGAAACCGGTATATAATGGAACATAACTTATCTGAAAAAGAAGTTGCAGCACGTTTAGCTGTCATTAAAGAAGAATCAAAACAACATGCGTAATAGTAAAAGGGCTTTTAAAGAAAGAGCCCTTTTTATTATTCATAAAAAAAGAATGTTCCAGTACGGATAGAGCAAATTTCATTATAAAAGGCGAGGTGTGGGCAATGCAGCGAATCATCCTGTTTGATGGCGAATGTAACTTTTGTGATTGGAATGTCCAATTTATTATTCGGCGAGATCCAAAAGCCCTTTTTTTATTTGCCCCTTTGCAAAGTGAGCAAGGTCAAGCTCTGCTACAGAAACATGCTATTTCAATTGATGAGGATAGTATCATTTTAGTTGAAGAGGACCACTCTTATATTCAATCCACCGCCGTTTTAAAAATCGCACGTCATTTACATCGATTGTATCCACTTTTATATCTATTTATCATTATTCCACGACCTCTTCGTGATCTTTTTTATCGTTTCATTGCCAATAACCGCTATAAATGGTTTGGTAAAAAAGATGAATGTATGATCCCGACCCCTGAACAGAGAAAGCGATTTTTACCATAAAAAAATGATGTGACTTTTTATCGTCACATCATTTACATATTCGGATTACTTATCATTTAATATTTGCGCTACTTTTGTTGCTAATAAATCAATTGCAACATGATTTTGGCCACCTTCTGGAATAATAATATCCGCTAAACGCTTTGACGGCTCTACAAATTGCAAATGAGCTGGACGTACACTTTGTATGTATTGATCAATGACTGAATCTAACGACCTTCCTCGCTCCTTAATATCACGGAGTAGCCGACGAATAATTCGCACATCCGACGCAGTATCAACAAATACTTTAATATCCATTAAATCAACTAGGCGTGGATCCTCTAATACAAGGATTCCTTCTAATATAATAACTTGCTTTGGCTCAACATGAATAGTTTCTTCTGACCTTGTATGCTTTTTATAATCATAAACTGGCTTTTCAATCGGATTCAATTGAATTAAGTCTTTCATGTGATTCATGAGTAAGTCATTATCAAAAGCTAGTGGATGATCATAATTTGTTTGTAAACGCTCTTCTAATGAAAGTTCACTTTGGTCTTTATAATAATAATCTTGTTCAATAACTAAAATAGTTTTATCAGAAAATCGTTGACAGATAGATTGGGTTACGGTTGTTTTTCCGCTACCAGTACCGCCTGCCACACCAATAACTATCGGTTTATTTACTACCATATACTAAAACGCCCCTCTACATTTATACGAAATCTTTTAAATCAAGTAAATCATACATGATGGAGACATTTTTTTATATTAAAGTGATCTTTTTCGACATAAACGGCTAAGTTAACCGAATATTCCGTTAAATGATCCGATCAATATTTGCTCAGATACGCAATTCCTGTTTATATTTAAGTGGTGTCATGCCATAATGCTTCTTAAAATGTTGAATAAAATGACTATGATTTACATACCCATATTTTTCTCTAATTTCTTTTAATGATCTTGTCGTATAAGTCATTTCAAATACAATTTCATTTAATTTTCGTTTCGAGATATATACGGACACAGGATCACCAATTCTTAATTTAAATAAATTTGTTAAATGTGTGGTGGAGATATCTAGTTGTCCCGCAAGCCAACTAACTGTCAAAAATTCTTCCTTCAAATGGATATCAATTAATTGCAGTGCCTTTTCCATATGTGGACAACCTTGAAACAATATATCGTCTGCGATAATGGATACTCTAACTTTTTCGATATAAAATGTGCTATTTAAAATAAACTCCGTGACATTCTTCCATCTTTCAATTTTAGCTATAAGTTCATAAGCAAATGTTAATTTTCTGGGGTGTAAACGTCCTTTTCGTTTTTGGATGCGAATGATGTCGGTAATAATACTAATGAAAAAAGTCCTCGCGATAAATACTTGCTCCACATCAGATAAATCTAGTAACTCAAAACAAAAGTCAGATAACACCTGTTCACACTTTTCATATTCCCTTTCTTTTAAATAGTGATATAGTTTATTATCGTATTT
>JAPFCO010000216.1 GCA_026169505.1 Pseudogracilibacillus sp. | reverse complement strand
TCCTCTGTAACACTATAATATAGTCCTTTAAATACTGGCATGTTTATCAATTAAATACCCCCTATTTGTGATAATATATAAAGAAATTCACTAAACTTTATGAAATATATCACAGATTACTTGAAAATAATGTCAAAAATTGTCGAATAATTACATTTATTTAAAACATTTCCAAAATATGATAAAATACTTTGTGATTTTAAAATAAAAAGATCAATTGATATAATAACTTTTTATTGTAACTATGATTGAGGAATGGAGGAATAAAATCTGTTATATATTATTTTTTTTACTTTAATTGTACCGACATGTATCTTATTACATGAAATCGGTCATGGAATTGGTGTTGTTATTACCTCGAGTTCGCATGTGAATATTTATCTTGGTTTGAGAAGTGAGAGTAATAGGGAAAAATTCAGGCTTGGAAGGATGCATTTTCATATACAATGGTCTTATGTAGGATTTGTTTATTGGGATGAACAATTAAACATCCGACAGAATGCTGCAGCAATTGTTGGAGGACCTTTAATGTCATTATTACTTGCATTATTGTTTGGATTAATGACATATATAATTCCTCAAAATGAATTGCGTACTTTATTTGGTTGGACGGCAACTTTTAACTGTATCCAATTTGTTATAACAATAATTCCAATCACATATCCCCGTTGGATGGGAAGATATAGTGGTCTTCCATCTGATGGTTTACAATTGAGACAGATATTAAAAAAGTAAAAATACATCATGTAAGTTTAAGCAATTATCTTAATACAGACTTTAAATAATGTGTATGGCATAGGCTTGACGAAAGTGTAGATATTTATAGTTCTTATAATACTATTTGAAATTTATGGATTACTCCTTTTTACTTTCAATAAGAAAGAACCAAAAAATTAATTATGAATATAATCAACTTCAGCAGCACAATACATGCACGTACTCATTTGTAAATCCCCTTTCGTTATAAGGAAGTCCATTAAATGGACTTCCTTATCATGATTGCTTTAAGTCTGTTTATATCATCAATGTTTTTCAAATTCATTATCAACATATCCTGGTATGCTCCAAATATTTTCCTCTTTTGATTTAGCATCATTTTCAGCTTGCTCAAACTCTTCTAAATACTTGGTGTTCGGCTCATACACATAAGCAACACGTGCATAACCTTCCTCAATCATTAACTGATTGAAATTAACATCGTCAATCCAAATATAGCCTAGCAAACGATCATATTTATCTCTTTCAGGATTTCCCTTTTCTAGCGTTACAACATCACCCTCCTGTAAAACTTCCTTCGCATAGTCTGAAGCCTCTTTTCCAAATGGCTGCACTGGCTTGTTGGGATGCACGCTCTCAGGTGTATCAATAAGCAACAACCTAATGCTTTCAGTGTCTCCATTTGCAAATTCAACTTTGACTGTGTCACCGTCCACTACTTCGCTTATGATAACCTCATCTTTTTCTAATTCAATTTCTTTATCAAATAAGCCAAAATCATCTATATCTATTACAGTGTCAAGCACATCTTTAATGCTATTAGTAGCCTTGCTATCCGAAATCCCTAGAAACCCTACCGCTAAAATTGCTACGGCAATTAGACTAACTATTTTTCGCACGTTTTTATTTCTCCTTTACATGGCTATCTTTCAATGTAGCTATAATTCTTGATACAAACTCCTTTCATCGCCTTGTGTAATAGTTACAAATTCATTATTTTAAAATTAATTTTGCATATAAAATTATCCTAATTTCTTTTTCTTCTCTCTACAACTCTTCCTGCTTCATAATCCTTGATCCATTTTTCAATAGCACTTTTCCTCCATCCTGGACTAGTACCTATAAACGCATCAGGCTTTGGTAAATGTTCCCGTTTGTAATAAACAGATACCTTCCTTCTATCCATATCAATTCCATGTTCTTGTAACATTTCAGCAACTTGAGTTTGCCCTACATATGATGTTACAGGTGTATATGTTGTTTCCTTTAATATCATCGGACGGCTTTCAATATCATATATTCCTCCATCGTCTTTATAGCAATGCCTGATTGCTTCTAAAGCTATATTTAGTTGTTCATTATTTAATACGGATAATGTATCTAAAGGGAATGAATCCTTATTAAAAATAGCTATTGCAAGTGATGAAAGGACTTGAATATCTCCTTCTAAGCTTTGCGTTTGTTGCTTAAATAATCTAATTTGAAAAAAACCATTTTCATCAAATGACTCTCTTGCTTTATTCTCTAATTTTGGACTCGATGCAACAATATATAATAATGCCATAGCTTCTTTGTCATTTTGCGTAAATTGTCCGTCAAATTCCTCTTCTAATTTTCTAGTTCTTTCTTGATGTTCAATCGTTAAAAAATACATTATTAATTACCTCCTAATTTTTAAAAACGAAAGAGGGCTTCTAATAAAATGATCATTTAGAAGCCCTCTTCAGAAAAACAAAACTAATTCAAAAGGTATTTATATTATACCCTTATTTGAAAGGACTTCAAAGGAATTTATTTTATTAATCATCTAAAATACCGCTCTACCTCAGATTTGTATCATATGTTAGATAATCGTACAAAATCACAGGCTTCTACTCCTAGCAAAAACACTTATTCTTATTGGTCTTACGACTTAACTAATCTAATTTATTTAAGACTTTATATATCTAACCTCCCCCCGTGAATTATTGGAGAAAAGGAAAAACAGAGAATTTGAATATTTTTGTATTATATGAGGGGGGGAACCCCCCTCATATTTTATAAGTAACCTTTTTCTTTCAAGCTTGTATATTCACCAGTGAAGCTAATAATGATATGGTCTAAAAGTTGTATATCCAATATTTCACCTGCTTTTTTTAATCGTTTTGTAACTTCAATGTCCGGGCTAGATGGTGTTGGATCTTATCAAGAGTAAATTACTAAAAGTCCATTAACATCAATGCTTTTACTTTAAGGACATATATTTAACGCAATCAAACGGAAAAGCACAATGTAATTGTTAGATAACAATTAACTGCGGTCAATAAGAATGTACCACAAATAAAAAACCTAACTCCTCTTTAGATTTTATCGAGGAATTAGGTTTTTAATCTGTAACAATCGCGCCCGATTGTAGTACTTATCCCCACCACATTGCTAATACAAACAAAGACCATAAAGATATAAAAAAACCAATAAAAACGTTTGTAATCAATAAGATAATGTATATCCTCGGTTTTACTTTTTGAATAGCCAATAAGATAGTATTTATTACAAACGTAATAATAAATAAGACAACACTTGTTATAGTCACAATGATAAGGGTTTTAAATGGATCCTGATAAAGTAAATGACTTTCAAAATAATAAGCTATATCCTGAGCAAACCACCCCAAAAATGCTGCGGACAGGATAATACCAAATAAAAAAATAGCCAGGATATTTCTCTTCATATCTCTTTCCCCCAATCTGGACCGATTCTGGAATAACTTAATAAAGAACTTTTATGCTTCTCCCATACCGAAACCCAGTAAAAGTAAATATGCTAATATTCCACTTAAAATCAGAGAGATTATCAATCCAAATATAGCAATCGTCTTTTTTTCACTCTTTTTCAAAAGAGCAATTACACTTAAAATGAGGGATAATGGTACACCAATAAACTGAGCATAAAATATAGCTTGAGCTAATATTAATGAATCTAGATTAGATACTGTAAATAATAACAGAGAAAGCAATACTGGAAGACCGATTGATAAATAGCTAATCCAAGAATACTTTTTCATTATGAAAACCAACCACCCTTCTTACTAAGCTTTATAAACAAGATACTCAACATTATGAATCGAAAAAGCAATAAAATATAGCCTTGTACAACAAAATGGCCCGTTTGTTGTATAACAATCTCATGTATTATCTTTAAAGTTTATTTTAACACATACCTATAGAAAAAATTTACGCAGTGGTTTGGATACTTTATAAATTCTAAGAAATGCAAATCTGCTAAAACAGCTTGCCATATAATTTTTGGACTTGTTCCTTTAACAGTTCATTCTCTTCTTCAAGTGCCTTTATACGGCTTTTTAAGGTCTTTATTAATACATCCTCTGAACGAGGGATTAACTCATTTATTTGCATCCCTCTTAATGTCTCCACTCTAATTCTGATTTCTTTTTGTTTGTAAAGCCATGATTTTGAAACATTTGCTTTTTGTGCAACTGTATTAAAATTAATCTTCTCTTCTTTCAATGCCATCTCTGAAATTGCTTTTTCAACTCTAATTCTTGTCTTCTCCGACTTGTCTTTTGCTAACTGAACTATGGCAGTTGTGTTACTCTTTCTAATCATCTTAATTCGTCTCCTTTAACGAATGAATAATCTGTTCTAACCTATTTTTAACACGTTCATTGGCTTCAATCTGACGCTGCCACTGGTTTTGTTTAGCCCTATTTAGTATTTCTTTAGTTCGGTCTAAGTGCTCCTCATGTTCATTTAGAAATTGTTTACTAGTACAGAAATTTGTACAATCTAAACAAGCATTTGCATGAGGACAAGGACCAGCAATTACTGGTAACCGACAATAACCATTAGGAATTGAGGTTAGTGACATAATAGGAGTTCGCAAGAACAGGGGTTTTCTGTTGATTTACATCCAGTTTGTAATTTGTAATTGTAGTTCTTACTCCTTGTTCCGCATAGAACAGCTTGAGATGATAACAATATGTTTTAATCGTATTTGGGGCTTTGCCCGTATTATCTAAGTACTTTATAAATCTCTTAACCGGTTCTACCACTTCAAAGTTTATATCTAGCAGTATGTATAACGGATATGGTTTTTTCTCCACAATTACTTTCTGAACTTTCATCTCCCCACCACCTTTATATACTTTAACTACTATAAATAATAACCTTATATATTTAATAGTTAAAGTACTAAAATTAAAAAAAACTAAACTTGAAGTACTTAGAATACTCTAGTTTAGGATACTATGTTTAATGTATCACCACTTGGGTGGAAATGATCATGTTATTTTATATAAGTTCGGTATTGCCTAATAAAAAAGAATCCATTTGATATTAAATAATCAAAAGGGATTCTTTTTTATTAAATCAATTATCTGTTCTTAAACTAAAGCACCCTATAGTTGAATAAGAAAAGATATTTCATTTTAAAGTTCTATAGATAAACCTTTCCATGTTTCATCCCATTTTTTCCTTTTAATACGTTCAACATATATAGAATAAAATTCACTATTCTTTTGATAAAATGGTGTGGGTCTCACCTTCATTTCAAACAAATCCTGTAACCCATAGGGAGCCATAATTTCAAGTTCTTTATTACAGAGTCTTACTGCTATTGCAGTTGGGGTTTCAGGAAAATGAGCAACGCCATCATATGATGAAAAAAAGGGATTAAAACCACTTTTTGTATGCATACGAGCCTGATTTTTTACTGACCAAGGCTGATTTGGAAGCAAAACCCTTAGTTCGTCTTCTAATCGCTGTTCTATTTCTAATGTGGTATCAGAAGTATCAAAATAAATAACATCTATATCATTATTTGCAGTTGTTATGTTATGTAAATTATCCCATACTTTATTTCGAATAAGTCCCGCACATACCCAAGCATCGTTCAAATTTAGTTTTTCAACAGCATTTAGAATAGATATTATATAAGTATCCTGATTAACAATTTCTATCAATTGATTTTCATAATTAGTCACGTCGTTTATACCCTTCATTGAAACAATCTCCTCTCTAATGCTATGTAAAGTATATTAATTTCATTATAGAGGAAATTTTAATATTCGAAAGGATTCTTATTCCATAATCCTGCCAGTTAGTTTAAGTAGACTTTATCACAAACTTTTATAATCATTCAATAAAAGGTGATGTTAAACTAGTCTCCATTAGTATATGACTTTTCAGAGCCATCTATTTGAATTTACTGACCATGTAAAAATTCTCTTCCAGATTGTATTTGTTCTTCGATAAGATAATCCTCTAACTTTCCATATCTTGATGCTTGCGTCAAAGATATACCAAACCCTTCTACAAGTAGTTGAGGGCCAAAATTACTTGCTATTACATTAAAACAAGTAATCCTCAAAGCCTTAGGGGTAAAACCAGATAAATCCTTTACCTTTCTCAATATGAAACGGTTATTAACAGGTTTATCCTCATAAATCATTGCTGAGTTAGAGCTTATTATTAAATGTGTTTTATTATTTGCATTTTTGATATTCGTTCTTAATTTTGCATATTCATTTATCAATATTACCTCGTCTTCAGATAAATAGACCGGCGGTCTATCCTTAAAATGAATCACCATCCTCTTCCAACTAAACCTAAATAAAATTGATCTGCATCTAACATATCAACTTCCCATATAAACTTATTGGAGACATCTAAAAATTCATTTAAACAATTTATTCCAAGAGCGATTGTACTCTCTGTATAACCTAAAACACGTTGTTGCTGTTCCCATAACCCCATTAATTTCGCTTGGTATTCTCTAGATTCTTCATATGTAGGATAAGATAATTCTTCTTGTGTATTGCTAATAACCGACAGAAAAGGTTATTAAATGGGCAACTTGCTCATTCTCCGGTGCTGATGAAAGCAAATTATAGACGCTGAATTGTTTAATATAGCTGTTTTATACGTATCTTTCACACTTACTAGTGAATAATTCAAAGCTCCAACATGTACTCTGTGAATTGCAATTACTTTGTTCTTAGTGTTTAAGCAAGCTATGAAGAATATTTCTCTATCTTCATCTGCAATTTCTTGTCTTGCGATTTCTACTACATCCTCTGGTGACCTAATTTGATACCATGCTCTCGGATGCTCTGTTTCTCTAATTTCTTGTTTGATTCTAACGACTTCAAATACTTTTTCCATTTTCTCTTTTCTCCCTTTTGAATTAGATTTGTTTTTCTGTTGTTAAGCTGTGGGATTGCTTAACTACCTTTTGATTGCCTTCCCTGACCTCCTTATAATTCTTATTATACACACACTAGTTGTAAATGTCAACTATTTAATTAAAAGTATTTTATCAAACAAGGAAAAAGCTGCTTACTGATAACCAGGAAGCAGAGACATAGCGCGCTTTTATAGCATGAGATTTGATATTTTAATTCAAATAATCATCTATGTGCATCTGATTAAGCTCTTTCTGAATTTCGCTTTTTATGCGGTAAACAGTTTTCCTACTTACATCCCAATTTTCGGCTATATGAGTTACAGGAACTCTTTCTTTTAATTCGTCAACTATGCTGTTATAAATGGACAAATCTTTCCCTTGAGCACCTGCATGGTATTTAAATGGTCTTCCTTTATAGACACCGTTAGCTTTCGCTAATGCAATGCCTTGCCGTTGCCTTTCCAATGTTTTCTCTCGTTCGTTTTGAGCTACCCAACTTAAAAAATTTAATATAATATCATTCACTAATCTACCCATTGAATCCATTTCTTTATATTTTGTTGTATCTAAGATAGGCATATCCAAAACTTTTATATCAATACCTTGATCATAGTAATAAAACCACTCTTTCTTTAATTCTTTATAGTCTCGACTAATTCTATCAATCGAATCAACAACTAAAACATCACCCTGGCGTAAGAATGCTTTCATTTTAGTGTAACCTGGGCGCTTAATCGTCTTTGCAGTGTATTTATCTTTGTATATCTTGTCGCATCCCTCATCTTTTAACCTTTTCAATTGTCTATCTAAATTTTGACTTTTATCAGAAACACGCGCATATCCTACTAGCAATTTTCATCACCCTTTAATATACATGTAAAAGTTACATTTAAAATATTGATTACATGCCTTTTCTCGTTGTTACTTATGGGTACACTCATAACGGACATTTTTAAATCCTTGAATATATGAGATTAACGATTGATCTATTAAATCCATTTATTTACGCTTTTTTTTACTTTTTCAGCATAATTCCATAATTTATAAAGTGTATCTTTATAGTAGTTTTGTACATGATAATCTGAAAACTTTGAAATATTATCACGTGTAATACCATCCGCTGATGCTCTGGTATAAGGTTTATTGATTTGTGGTTCAATTATTTTTTTTGCTAGTTCTGGATTTACGGTAGCTAAATCAAATAATTCAAGCATTTCTTTCCTTTTATTCTCTATATTTTTTAGTGTACTCATTAAAATTTAACTCCTTTTATAATTTAATATTGTTATTTACTCTAGAATTGTAAACTTATGTGAAATACCCTCTATATCTTCGTTAGCTACTACCTCTTTACATGCTCTTAATTCAATGAATCCTTCCACACTTTCAGCAATTGTTTCAGCTCTTTTTTGTGTTGATGAATCGATCAATAACCATGTTTCATAATTTTGTTCAGTTTCCACCCAAGCTAAATATTTTTTCATTCTGTATCAACTCCTTAAAATTGATTAATGTTCGGAAATTGGTTCATTTTAGCTTACCAGGTACTTCTTAAATGTTCGGATTTAAGGCTATTTTTCATCCTGGCACCAGTCCTAATTTAGGTTTGATTTACTGAAATAATTTGCTATAATTTAACTGACATTTCTTTTAATAGGCTCATTAGATGTTACCGCATCTGATGGGCTTTTTACTTTCTTTGTTTTCTCCTGATGTTTAATTATAAGATCACATACATAAGCCATTAACAACATCAACACTATCCAACCTAAAAAAAAGACTTTATATCCTATGATAGGCTCAACGGTCATTGTCTCACTCCCTCATAAAATTCATCTAAACAATCATGTGAATTTATTGCCGTGACCAAACAAAACATTAATCACCCCCTATTGTGTCGAAGAAGAATGGGAAACTTTATATCTCTACTTTTAAAGTGTATTCATCATGCTTAGTAACACTTCCCAACCCGACACCAATCCACAGTTCATTTTCTTCAATTAATCTGTTGTAAGAGGAAATAGTAGGCTTCTTATTTTTAATGTCAAATAAGTGTAATTCTGGCTCAACGGTTATACTATCTATAAATTCACCTTCTTCTGTAAAATTGTTTTTCACAATAGGCAATGTAATGTTTGTAACAATATAGGTTTTTTTATTTCTCGCTATAATCACATCTCCGATTTCTACTTTTTTTACTATTTTTTCAATCTGTCTATTCATCATTATATTTCCTCCTTAAATATTAGATATTTTCAGATAAGATTAACTGATGTCACTGATATTATCTCATTTTTTTTGATAACTCCTGAAAAGTAGTTTTTTAATTATATAACCTAATAGTAAAAACCAAAATAAAGTTTGAACACCTCCGAAAAAATCTAACCTTGACATGCGATAATAAGCTGGATCGCCTGGCATAAAAGGTATAGGAACTCCGTTTAATCCAAAATTGACTAACAAAGCCCATATAAAGTAAGAATAAATTAAAAGTTTAACAGTTAAAATAATAGGACGTGAAATGGAATGGAAAACGTGCGAAGTCCATGACCCTCTAGGTTTATAACTTATCAAACTAGACCTTTTTTTATTATAAAAAACTCCCCTAACAACTTCATCTTCCCAGTACCCTAATTCCTTCAATAATTCTTCAGCTTCATTCCATGCCTTTTGCTCATTATAATATTTGGAGTATATATTCGCGTCAGATAAAAATTTCCTTTGCCATTTACCTGCTTTATCATAAACATAATAATGCCCTAATTCATGAGCAATGATCATAGACTGCATTAAATCATTATCATCCGTAAATTTAGGTAATATGATGTTTTTTTCAATCCATTCACCTTGACCATTTATACTATAATTAAAGCTTGCATTTTTTTGAAAAGAATACTCATAACTTTTTATAACTTTAATTCCTTCACTCTCTATGATTTTCAATAATTCATTTTTAAGTTTATCTCCAATCTCAGAATTTACATGGATTTGCTTATTCATTTTCCCTCTCCTTATAAGTATATCTCACTTTAAATCCTGTATATAAAATTGATTTATAATATCTGTTTTAATAGCAGCTGTACTAATAAAGGCAGCGAACACTAGACAATTATAAGCTCTACCAATTTCGCATAACTCTTCTGGTAATTGATTCATAAAGGATAAATGCCCGTCAATATAATACCTTGTCTTTATTCCCTTTTCTCTAGCTTCCTTAAATGTAGAATTTAATAACTTTCTAGCTGAAACAATATCGAAGCCATTTACATCTTCGCTTGTAGTGATGTGTATTACCTTTTCCTTTTTAACTTCACTATTTTCAATAGCTTCTTTAAATTGTTCATGTGAAATTTTATTTTCATTTATTCGTATCACTTCGTATCCTTTTTCTTGCAGAACTTCTAAGTCATCATAAAACTCTCCATATTTATCAATGATCATTATAAATTCATCATTACTTAGCATTAAATTTCTTTTTAGCATATGTGTTTTCCCTATACCTGCTGCGCCTGTGTAAATAGTATGTATGTTAGATAAATATGTTTTCTCTCCTATAGCTTCTGCCACTTGTTCTGTTTCATCATCGAAGCTTATTGTTGAGGATATTTTATGGAATAGAAAACTTTGAATATTATAATCCATAACATCTCTGTAACCAAAAATCCTAACCATATGAGATATAACATTATTTAAGCTTGCGTTTAAATTTTTTTGTGAGTTTAACCATCTTTCAACCTCTATTGTTTGCGAACGACCTGCAATCCTTTTTCCACCTAATGAATTGGACACATTTATCGTCTCCTTTTATTAATTATTAATTCTATTATAACATATAGGTGTAAAAAACACACCATGTAAAAGACGTCATTAACACTCCATTATAATCAGCGATTTGAAATATAAATGAGTATAAAAAAGACCCTTGATTGTCCAAGAGCCCTAACCATTTGTTAAAATTGATCCAGATATTGTATAGACAAATTTTGTCCAAGTTATCTATTACACACACTCCACTATATGGGTTTGTAACCTTGTATTGCTTTATTCCTCATCTTCTATATTTTCTATAGGTTGCTTTACTTCTGTTATTTTGCCAAACAATTGTTTTTGCACTTGATAATCTGTTATATTCACATATCCAAACTTGTCTATCATATGAAGTACAATATTAGCTAATGACACTTGAATATTTTGTTGATTATCTAACCACTTGTTTATATTTTTGCTTTCTGATTGTTCCGCCACTCTCCACGTTACGTTCTGTCTCTCTTTCATAATCTGATCTCCCTTTCAAATTTGCTTAGAAAATAATCTTTCGATGGTATTTTTGTTTCTGAATTTCCAATATAAATTCCTGCAACTAGTTGCAATTAACTTCTTATAAATCAATAATAGCAGGTTAATTTATTAAACAACAAAAAATAATCCACCTTTTGAGTTCACGGCTCCGGTGGATTATTTCTACTTGTTGTCTGCCCCTTGTAGGAATCAAGCTATCGTACAGATTAAAGATGCTCTAGCATCTTTAATCATTATACCCTTTCCGCTATTTTTCAAAAATGATTCAAAACTGCAAAATTTACAATGTTGTTTTTCGCAAATGTAGGGTATAATATTCTTTAGAAGCATATAATAAAAAAACGCTGGTGCTGATACACCAACGGCTACAATAGACCGTTCTCACATAATGAGGAACGGCGCAATATTAGTTATAAAAATAACCCTACGCCTTTCCAAAGCATATGAGGGTTATTTTTTCGTTTGTATAGTTCTCACTCCAGTTTTAATCACTTTTTTCCACCCTATAATTTTCCCGATCACTGAGGAAAAATTCGTCCTCTTGTAATCATTGAAATTCTCCTTTTAAATTTTAACACTTATTATTTTCAGATATAAATATCCTGGACATAATAAACAGTAAATAATGTTAAAGCGATTAAAACTACATATTCAGCAGATCCACCAGTCCTGATTGTAATAGGTAATCGAATAGTTATGCTTAATGGATATAGCAATTTTATGCCGTTTTTAGTAGCAGCATCAAGTACAAGATGACTAGCCATCCCAACTAAAACGCCTAGGGTAATAGACTCAATTGACACAAATGCACCTAATACAAACCAAACCAACAGCAAAAATAATAGACTATGCGTAAATGTTCGATGACCAAACAAAACATTAATCACCTTCGATAAAGTCGGTGCTTTCCTTCCTATTTTACTCCCTCCGTGACAAATATCAGGAATCAAACCACCAACAGCACCTGATAAGAATAAAATCGTCGGATCATATGAGGTTACACTTGCCAATGCCATTCCTGAAGCAATCCCTCCAACAATATGTGTTTTTCCAGTCACACAAGCCCTCCTTTATCATGCAATATATAAACTACTCGTTGAAGCAACATTTCTCCATTCTCTAGAAATACATCTTTTTGCACTTCTAAATCTAACTGATTAGCTATTTGTTTATATGACTCAAGACCTTCACGTAAGCCATCTTCTGTAAGATATGAGCTTTTAAAAGAATGATTAAACGGATTAACCCTCTCTACAACAAACACATCCAACTTATCCTGATCCTGCTCAACATAAACTCTTAATGTTCCTTTATCTTTTTCCATCGTTATCGAGACTCCTTCAGTTTATATTTTTAATGTTTTTTTGATACGTCTTTATCTTGTTTAATTGTATTTCTCTAAACTTTTTCCTTACTTCTTGTCCGGGAATCGACTGTATCGGCAAGGATTCAAATACAACTATCAAAACGTTTTGTTCAGCATTAAACTCTATATATTTATATCTAATTATCTGGTAATATCCGTTTCTGTGATGAAATCCTCTACCTAGTTTAAATTGTCTATGTGCATCTTTCTTATTAATCGGAATTGATATTTCAAACGGATGAAGAAAAGTAGCAATCGGATCAGCTGCTTTTGTTCTATCTTGGCTAAATTTCTTTAAGTCCTGGCATATATAATCAACTATCAAAACAATCGTTTCGTCCTTATGCTCTATGTCAAAATTCAAAATTGATAAAACCTCGTAAAAAGTATCTTCATAATCGATTATATCGCCCTTATTAAAGACCTTTATACTTTTCGTATTCAACTTAAACTCTGAACGAATTGACTTAATCACTTTCCTTTTTCTCCTTTTTCAATTCTTTTATTTTTCGCATCAAATAGATAAGGTAAATGTTTCGTTCTGCCTGGCTTCAATTCTTCTCTCAGCTTTAATACATCATCTTTCAAATAAACAGCAGACCTAGATGCTTTTCTTACAGGAACTATCCTGCCATTTTTCACATGTTTATAAAACGCTTGCCGTGATATTTCTAAAATATCTATTGCTTCCTCCGTAAAAACAATTGACCTTTTGATTTTCTCTCGATAATTATTCTTGTTCATTTCGTACTTTCCTTCCAAAACCGTTTTTAATGCCTTTTCAGTTGCATGAAGGCATGTTGGTCATCAGACTATTCATGTCGGAATAAAAACTAATGTACCCTTATTAAATTGATTCCTTTCTTAATATATATAATACTATAACGGTTAACCATCGTAAACCGTTATAGTGAAAAATATATCCTTACTGAAAATTCTCCACTCTTACCGCCTTGACGATTTCCATTTTGTCCGTACCGTCTTATCTACCGATAGCCGTACTCAGCAAAACCAAAAAACCAGCACGCTATTGGCATACCAGTTTAATGGACAAAAAAACTTGTATTAATTTACCCTTTTAATTATCTCCTATGACCATAAACATAAACAATTTTAAAAACAAAAATAATATAAATTTAATTTCTTATTCAACATTTTTAATAAAATATAACAAACAAAATAAAAGAAACTAATACCCCTAGAAAAAAAATTAATACTAATCTAATTTTTTCCTTCATTTTTACACCACATTTTTTAAAAAATAAATAGGTACTCTATTATAAATATATTATTTATAACATTCTAAGCCTAAAAAGGTCTGCTATGTCCACAACCGATCGATCCACCTTTAGTAACCCTTATACTTTTACACCCTCTATTTTTTTTATTATAATTAATAACCTTCGCTACCAAGGCCTCAGGAGTAGTGTTTGTATAAGCTATAAAATAACCATTTACAATTATCCCTACTAATAACCCTGCTACAAAAACTCTTACATCTTTTGAAGAATTAGTTTCAATTAATCCATCATTATCCGCCATAATCTGATTAATTTCTTCTTCTGTAATAGTGCTACTATCTTTATGAACACTATTTGCTGATGCAGCGTCTAATGGAAGAATGCCAGAAACCAAAACAATAATTATTGAATAAATAATTATTTTGCTTCTTTTCATGATAATCCTCCTAAATATAATAGAATACCTACGATACCTATATTATAAACAAAAAAATTGTGTATTTATATAGTTATAAATACACAATTTTCCATATAACCTAGTCTGATATAAAAAACTACCTAACCACTATTCTTAATCTCTCTTTCTTGCTTGATAATTTCT
>JAPFCO010000358.1 GCA_026169505.1 Pseudogracilibacillus sp. | reverse complement strand
GTGGGAAAACAGTGAAACAAATAAAAAAATATGGTGTATCAATAATGATTATCGGATTGTTAACATTAACAACGGCCTGTGTTAATGAAAAGAGTGAATACGAAAAGTTTAAAGAGGATTTGGGTGAAATAGGCGAAAAAACATACGAGAAAGTGGATAAAATAGGTGAAGAAATATTTAATGAAATGTTTAAAGATGAAGATCTCGAAGAAGAGTAATGATATTTAATTCTATGGATTAATAATATAAAGAGGTGATAATATGGCTTATTTTAAAGAGTCAGAATGGTTTGAAGGTAGTTTTAAAGGACTAAAAGGGAAGATGAGAATTGTTATAAAAGAATATAAAAATGTCTATAGTGTAATGTGCGTGGAACCACCTGGTTTTTTTAGTGGAGAAGTAGAATATATTAAAACCGACGATGTAAGTGAGGCTATTAAAAGCTACAAAGAATTATTAGAAATTGCTAAGAGTTAATCAAAATAGAGTGTCATATATAAGTAAAGTTAGATGCATCTGTACATAATGTAAGTAGAGGAGAGTGATGATTGTGTTAATTCAATTGTTCGAAGAGGACGGGTTTACGGATGAGTTTGAATCAAAAGTAATTGAGAATATCGTGAAAAGATCGTCAAGTGTAAAATGGGCAAGGGAAGATGCGGACAACCAATATTATATTTTACAAAAGAAGAATGTAGGAAGTTTAATGGAAGAGCTTCAAGCTGAGGAAGTAAGACAAAAAGAAAAGAGTTTATTTAAAAAGAGATCAACGAGAACTTTAAAAGAACTACATATTATTATTAATATACTAGAGATTTTGAAGGGCGATCAAGTTGTGGCAGAGAACAAGGATATCGTTATGTTTGTAATAAAAGTGCCTCAGAAACTACTGGATATTTGAGATAAATTAGAAAAGATTGGATTTTATTTAATGGGCTTTAATACTTTTGTTTATGGAAAAGTTGTCTTTAATTATAGGTGAAGGATTAATTCGAGATGAGAGAACTTGGAATTAAACTTTTTTCTGTACAAAAAATCATTACAGCGCAGCTAATTAGTTTTTGAAGAGTGAAGAATGAATGAAGTCACGATTATATCTGTTAAATGCGCCTTTTAAGGATATAAAATGAATATAGTAAATAAAATGTGGAGTAGTTAACGTTATGGTGAAAGTGGTAACTATTTAAATACATAATGAAATATATATCGGTATGTTATTGATGTCTGAGTTTCAGATGTTTTAAAAGACGTATTTTTTATCATGATATTGGTTAGGTTAATTTAGCTAATTCTTGTTTAAGAGCAAAGATATCCTTATAGACGATAAAATACACAAGGAGAATAAAAATGAAGTTTAAAAGAATTATGTTAGGGCTAACAGTATTAATGTTAGTAATGGTGTTAGCAGGATGTGGGGAATCTGCAGAGGAAGAGAACGGTGGGATAGAAGTAAAAGAAGAGAAGACGAGCAAGTTAGATGTAGCTGAAATTAAAGAACGTACAGAAAAGGAACAAGAAGATAAAAAAGAAGATGAAGACGGTAAAAAAGAGAAAAAGATTGAAGCAGATCAAAAAGAAAATGCAGAAGGTAAAATAGAACCAATAAAAGAAGGAAAAGAAACACAGAAGAAAGAAAAGACAGAAGAAGTGAAAAAAAATACGAGTAAGAAAGATACTGAAACTACATCTAAAGCAGATGGAAAAAAGAATGAAGAAAAGAAAACTGAAAAGAAAGAGGCTAGGGGTCCTCAAGTAAGTAGTGCGAGTGGTACATATTATGTCACTGCGCCCTCTTTAAACGTGCGCTCGGGAGATGGAACAAGTTACAGTGCGTTAGGATCCATACCATTGAATCATGAGGTTAATGTAACGGGAAAGACTTCTAACGGATGGTACCAGTTTGATTACGACGGTAAACAGGGTTATGTAAGCGGTAATTATTTATCAGATAAAAAGGTTGCAACAACTAAACCTAAGGAAAGTAACACAGGTGGTAATAATAAAAAGGATAGTGCTAAGCAGGAAAAGCCAAAAGGAAATACAAATAATAATGTAGTAGATGACATGAAGAATCTAGGGAATAGTCAGCAAGTGATTTTAGTAACAACAAAAGGGTCTAGTACTAGTTCAGGGCAAGTTAGAACGTATGAAAAAGATAGTAATGGTAAGTGGAATCAAGTATTACAGGCAACAGCATACATAGGAAAAAATGGATTTTCTTCGAACAAGGTAGAGGGTGACGGAAAAAGTCCGACAGGTAAGTATACAATTGGAAGTGCCTTTGGGTATCAAGGGAATCCAGGAACGAAGTTAAATTTTAAGAGTTCAACGTCTAATGATGTGTGGGTAGATGACTCGAACTCAAAGTATTATAATACATGGCAAAAGAATGATTCTGCAAATAAAGATTGGAATAGTGCAGAGGACATGACACATAGATTGTATAATTATGGTTTTGTTATTAATTATAATACTGCACAAACACCTGGAAAAGGGAGTGCGATTTTTATGCACGTTGGGAATAGTTATACTCTGGGGTGTACTGCAATGAATCAAAGTAACTTAATTAGTATTATGCAGTGGATAGATCCCGCAAAAAGTCCAGTAGTGATTCAAACGCCTGAATCGGGATTAGGTAACTACTAAAATAGGCATGGAGTCTAGTTTAAATACTAGACTCTTTTTTTTGTAGGCAAGGGAAGATAATGATAGTGAGTATTATCTACTAAAAAGGAAAGATATGAAGGTTTAATAGAAGAGTTTAAAGAATAAAAGATAAAAAAAAAAAAAAAAAAGT
>JAPFCO010000253.1 GCA_026169505.1 Pseudogracilibacillus sp. | reverse complement strand
GGAATTATATGACCTTCTAAACTGGTGCCAAGTCCAAAAGGGGTAACAGGAATCAGTTGTTCATTTGCAAACTTCATCATCTGACTCACTTGCTCTGTATGATGAGGAAATACAACAACATCTGGGAGCACTTCTTGGTGATATGTTTCATCTTTTCCATGTTGTTCACGTACTGTGTCATTTACAGATATTTGTTCATCAGAGAATATTAGTTGTAACTTTTCAAGAATATCTTTCATTTTCAAAGCAATTACTCCTTCTTGTTTATATTATATTTTAAGGCTTTTATGAATTAAGTAAAAGAAAAGAAAGTATTTCACAATTCAAGCTCGCATTTTTATCAAATAAAATAAAGTGGAAGCTTTGTACCATAAATTATAACATACTCAGTCCGAATATTTATTTCGTGTACGATTCATCTGCCTATTTTTCATAAGTGATATAAAAATCAATCAAAATGAGTTGTTATTAAGAAAAGCATGCTTATTTAATATGAGTATAATATCAATTCTTAAGAAAACATTACTAATATACGGGTAACTGTCACAAGGTATGAAGAAACTATTTTAATTCTAACAGTTTATTGAGGGGAATCTCAAAGGACAGCAGGAAAGCTTGTCTGAACAGCAAGTAGCCTTTATAGAGCGCTTTGAAGAATTAGAAAAGCTTTCAGAAGAAGAAATAACAGGTGCTTCTACATTAGAAATAAGGGAAGAAATTTGGGCAAAGATTGAGCCTTGGGACGAAGAATTAAATAAGGCATATCAAGTTATACTAGAACATCATCCAAATGCTGATACAATAAAAGAAGAACAGCGTCAATGGTTGGATCAATTTGAGAAAGAATCGGGTGACATTTTTGCAAGTGAAGCTGAATTTGGTACGATGATGCGTATTGAAAGCGACACTTATAGGTTAGATGAGACGGCAAAGCGTGCGAAAGAGTTAGTAAATAAATATATGAATTAAATATAGATTATTATAGACATGTATAAAATGAAAAGGCTTGTGATAATAAAGAAAACCACAGAATAAAACTGTGGTTTTCTTTTTCAGTATTTTTTGCTTATAATGAATATGTTTGCAAATAATATACGAGGGGTGCAAGTATGAAACAACAGCAAGAACAATGGAGCTCAAAATTAGGATTTATCTTAGCTACTGCTGGTTCAGCCATTGGTCTTGGTGCGATATGGAAGTTTCCATATATGGTTGGTGTTTCCGGCGGTGGAGCATTCTTTTTTATCTTTATCATTTTCACCTTATTTATTGGGTTACCGATTTTATTGGCAGAATTTATTATTGGGCGAGGCTCGCAAAAAAATGCTGTATCAGCATATACTTTTTTTGCTCCACGTACAAATTGGCATTTTATCGGTATGCTAGGTATGATTACATGTTTTATCCTCTTATCCTTTTATAGTGTTGTCGGCGGTTGGATTCTCCTTTATATGTATGAGACATTGATGGGAAATTTATCTGGTCTATCAGAAGGGCAATACGATGTTTTATTCAATGATTTTATAGCTGATCCTTTCTTTGCCATTTTTGCACAGCTTCTATTTATGGTGATAACGATTGTTGTTGTCGCTAAAGGAGTGCAAAAGGGGATTGAACGAGCAGGAAAAATTATGATGCCTACTCTGTTCATTGCATTTATTATTTTAATTATTCGTTCGTTAACGCTAGATAATGTAAGTGAGGGGCTTCATTTTTTCTTGTATCCTGACTTTTCCAATTTGAATTCTAAAACGATTTTATTTGCTTTAGGGCAATCCTTTTTCTCAATTAGTGTCGGGGTTTCTGTGATGGTTACATATAGTTCCTATTTATCTAAAAGTGAAGATTTACCTAAATCTGCCTTTTCTATCGTTATGATGAATATCTTCATCTCGTTATTGGCTGGGTTGGCAATTTTTCCAGCTGTGTTTTCATTTGGTTTAGAACCTGCAGAAGGACCAGGATTGTTGTTTGTTGTGCTTCCAGCTGTATTTGATCAAATCCCGTTTGGAACGATATTTCTATTCATCTTTTTAATTTTATTTTTGTTTGCTACGTTGACGTCTGCTTTTTCCATGCTAGAGATTCTTGTTGCAGCGATAACAAAAGGGAAGCGTGAAAAACGTGCAAAGGTAAGCTGGGTAGTGGGGATACTCATTTTAATTGCCGGAATTCCAGCGGCATTATCTTACGGCGTGTTAAGTGATTTCACTATTTTTAATAAAACAATGTTTGACCTATCTGATTATCTTGTATCTAATATATTAATGCCAATTGGTGCTTTACTTATTGCTTTATTTGTAGGGTTTAAAATGCCAAGAACTGTATTGTTAGAGGAAATTAGTGCAGGAACAACTTATGGTAAAAAGATTTTTGCTATCTGGTTTTTGATGATCAAATATATTGTTCCAATTGCAATTATCTTCGTGTTTTTGGATGTGATTGGTGTATTAAAGCTGTAACCAGCAATAAATTAGAACTTGATTATTTGAAAAAGCACCTCATACCTTCTATCATGATAAGCGGAGGATGTAGGTAATCTTAGATTAAGATTACCTAAATTTAGTGGAAAAGATTAGTTGCTACATTTGTATCAGAAAAAGTAACAATACTATAGTAAAAGGAATGATTGATTTGACAAGTTCTTTAAAAGGAAAGAAAGCAATAATTACAGGAGCAGGTAGAGGGATTGGCCGTGCGACAGCATTTGCATTAGCAAAAGAAGGCGTTTCATTAGGGCTCGTAGCACGTACAGAGGAACACGTACAAAAAGTAGCGGATGAATTAAAAGCAGAAGGTGCTGAAGTTGTTGTTGCTACTGCAGATGTCGGATCAAATGAACAAGTAGTAAAAGCAATGGATCAAGTGGTAAATGAACTAGGATCTGTTGATATTTTAATAAATAATGCAGGGATTTCAAAGTTTGGTGGATTTTTAGAATTGGAAGTAGAAGAGTGGGAAAAAATCATTCAAGTGAATTTGCTCGGAATGTACTATGTAACACGTGCAATCTTCCCGAAAATGATCGAACAAAAATCCGGAGATATTATTAATATATCCTCAACAGCAGGAGAAAAAGGTGGTCCTGTTACGAGTGCGTACAGTGCATCAAAATTTGGTGTACTAGGCTTGACCGAATCTCTTGCAATGGAAGCACGGAAACATGATATTCGTGTGACTGCTCTTACTCCTAGTACGGTTGTAACGGATTTAGCAATAGAAGGTGGATTAGTAACAGGCGATGAAGAGAATGTCTTGCGTCCAGAAGATTTAGCGGAATTAATGGTTTCCCAACTGAAATTGAATAAACGTGTATTTGTAAAAACAGCGGGATTATGGACAACGAATCCGTAAGCATGCAATAAAAAAACTATGGCTTCTCAAAATATAGAGGAGCTATAGCTTTTTATCATCTAGCCAAGAATACTCGTGACTTTAGTCTTAAGAGGTTCAATTGGAGTCTTTGTGCATATTTTCAAGTAAGTTAATAAATTTTTTTTCATCTTTCGTTTGGTTTGACTTTTCATTTAACGGTTGGAATAATGCTGGGTTTTCAAATGAGCGACCATCCTGAATTGCGGATTCAATCATATCGTGTATTTCAGCAGTTTTGATAATGTCTTCATTATCTAATTTAACTTCCATTGTGTAATGGTATGAGTCATCCATCCAGTGAAAGAAATGGTGAGACTTATTTTCTTCGTGCTCATACTCTGTAACTGAAATTCCATCAGTAATAGTAAGTTCATCTATTGCAGCGTACTCCTCATTAAGTGACGGTTCTGTATCTCCAATGCGATAAACAATCGAATCTAGTTCACTTAGCATATAGGTGATACTGACTTGGGATTGTTCGTCACCCCCTACAACACTCACACTGGCATCATGTATAGC
>JAPFCO010000106.1 GCA_026169505.1 Pseudogracilibacillus sp. | reverse complement strand
ATCCCTGAGCCATTAAGACCAACTGGATCTTCATTTTCTGTAATCCTCTTACTACATTCAATTTTTTTCACAGTGGTATCCAAAGGTTATTTTTCCCGTTCAAAATAACAGTTAAAACTTTCCGAATCTCCAGACCCAATTAATGCTAAGTTATCTTCATTTTCAATAATTATTTCAAAAAAGTCCCATTCCCCATTGGGATTAAAAAAGTTAATGTCCATTCCATAACTCGCTTCAGTTAAAGAATATTTAAAATCCCTACCCACATCTTCCACATAAACTGTTTCTTCATCTTTAAATTCTAGACCTTTATCGAATGGAGGGCAAACTGGATCACCGCTCGGTTCCCCATCTTTATAACCTGATTTCGTTACCCACCTATCCCCGATCAGTTGATCTTCAGTTATCACATTACTACAACCACCCATTATTATTACTATCATAAGCAACAAAAGTCGCCGACTAATTTTCACACTTCAACACTCCTTACTCACCACACGACCTAGTTACCACAGCTCCCTTTTCTTCTATGCCAGCGCTTTCCTTGCACTAGAAAATTAATTTAATCCTTCTACTTACAGCGCAGTAACATAAGAAAACTCCAAAGCTTGGTAACATTGGAGTGTCGGGTTTTTATTCTTCCCGCTCAAAATAACAATTTAATGTTTTGATAATCCCTGAGCCATTAAGACCAAATGCATCTTCATTTTCCATAGTAATTTTATAAAAATCAACTTCACCATTTGGATTAAAAAAGCTAATTTCCATTCCTTTATCAGATTCTCTTAATCTATAGACAAATTCTTTTTCTTCATCAATTACATACACTTTTTCTTTATCAATAAATTCCAGACCTTCTTCATAAGCAGGGCACACAGGATCACCGCCGATTTCTCCATCTTCATATCCATTAGTTACCAGCCATGTTCCGCCGATCAGTTGATCTTCAGTTATCACGTTACTACAACCTCCCATCACTATTGTAACTATCATAAGCAGCAAAAGTGGCCGACCGATTTGCACACCTCAACACTCCTTTACTCTCCACACGACCTAGTTACCAAAGCTTGGTAACATTGGAGTGTCGGACTTTTATTCTTCCCGCTCAAAATAGCAATTTCGAGTTTTAATCATTCCTGAACCATTAAGTCCAAATCCATTTTTATTTTCCATAGTGATTTTTAAAAAGTCCATTTCACCGTTCGGATTAAAAAAACTAATTTCCATTCCTTCATCAGATTCTCTTAATCTATAGACAAATTCCTTTTCTCCATCAATAACATACACTTTTTCTTCATCAATAAATTCCAGACCCTCATCAAAAGGAGGACACACAGGGTCACCGCCTATTTCTCCATCCTCATATCCGTTAGTTACCAGCCATGTTCCACCGATTAGTTGATCTTCAGTTATCACATTACTACAACTTCCCATTATTATTACTATCATAAGCAGTAAGAGTCGCCGACCCATTTTCAAGCTTCAACACTCCTTTACTCACCACACGACCTAGTTACCAAAGCCTGGTAACATTGGAGTGTCGTGATTCTATTCTTCCCGCTCAAAATAGCAATTTAGTCTTTTGATCATCCCTGAGCCATTAAGCCCAAATGCATCTTCATTTTCCATAGTAATTTTATAAAAGTCAATATCATTTGGATAAAAAAATATAATTTCCATTCCTTCTTCAGATTCACTTAAACTATAGGAAATCTCCTCTTCCTCAGCAAAGACATACACTTTTTCTTTATCAATAAATTCCATACCTTCTTCATAAGCAGGGCACACAGGGTCACCGCCGACTTCTCCATCCTCATATCCATTAATTAGTATCCATTTTCCGCCGATTAGTTGATCTTCAGTGATCACGTTACCACAACCTCCCATCATTATTACTATCATAAGCAAAAAAAGTCGCCGACTAATTTTCACACTTCAACACTCCTTTACTCTCCACGCAGTCTACTTACCAAAAATTCGCTCAAGCTCCTTTTTTTCTAATTCCTTAATTAATTCTTCATCATCTGTATTCTTATCATTTATTTCTAGGATTTCATCACGAAGGTAGTCTGTAGCATCTTTTCCGTACTCTGCCTTAATTTCTGCTAATTTTTCACTAACTTCATACCAATTTTCTGCCATGAAAGCCTCTTCTGGAAAATCAATATGTGGATAATCTTTTTGAGTAGACTGCCATCTTTCAATAGTTTCAAAAGTTTTATCAGTTGGTACAAGCTGTACCGAATTCACATCAGGAGTTCCTGGTCCAGGAACATTACGTGTCTCAGATATTCCAAATTCCATTCCTAATCTTACAGCTGCATCCATTCCTTCTTTTACTGTAATGTCATTGGATAATTCTTTGTATCCTGCATTATGTTCGCCAACATCTGTAGCAAGGCTAAATAGCTCGCCGACTTTAAGAGCACTTGCCGCCTCTGAAACTACTTTTCCTAATACCTTCTTTGTAATAAAATCAGCCGTGTATGTGGTTTTTTCATCTGTTAGATGTGCTATATCATCTTTACTTTTTTCCGAAATAGCATCCGTTCCTTCATAATAACTAATGTCAAATAGACTATATTCTTTTGCGAAGAAATGATCATCTGAATTAAATCTCCAATCCCGGAATTGCTGCTCATTCATAAGAGACTCATCCACATTATATTCTGCAGTTTGCAAAGCTGAGAAAATAAAATGTCCCTGAACACCGGTCTTCTCCCCATCAATCGTGCGCTCACTTTCATATTCCAATCGGTCAACAATGATGACCGTGTTATCACCCATTGTATTTTCATAGTTTTTGATCAACATTAAATAGGCTTCTAATTTTGATCTGTCATCAGATAGTATTTCGGTTTGACCTGGTTTCATTTCTCCGCCCAAATATAGAAAAGCCTCAATGATTGCAATCTCTCTTTCCAATGTCCCTCGAGAAAAGACTACTTTTTCATTCAATCTTTCTTTCAATTTATCTATATTTCCCTCCGTCATATAGTCTGTTATATCGTTGATTTCTTCCTTCGTATCATCAGTCAACACAACATTCTGGAAGATATGATACAGTACTGACTGTTCTTTTGGGGTGAGTGGCTCATTATTTGCAACCTTCTCAAAAAGTGTTTCAAAAATTCCACCTTCATCCATCATTATTTCTCTTATAGGGTCGATCAGTTCATTTTTATTCACGTTCTTAAACCGTTCTTCCCCTTTATATGATTGGATATCCTTCATCAATGCCTTCACGTGATAAATCATTTCTTTTACACGGTCATTGCTTATCGTTGTGTAAGTTTCTAGACTTGCAATTAACTCCTCAGTTAATTCAACAATACTGTTCTTATCTGACTGAGGCGAGGATATTTTTGGTTTCGTCACAGACACAATATCTTCCACATCATCAATCGTGCTGATCACCTTTTCATTAGTTTCCACCAATGATTCAAAAGGAGTTTCAATATCTTCTTTCACTTCTTCCAAATAATGCTTATCAACTTTTGCCTTTGTACTAGTGTCAATATCTGAATGGAAAGTATTGATATGATTTTCCAAATTCGTATCAATTTCAATCATTAGTTGCTGGAACGCCAAAACTATAGTTTTGTGGACATTTTCAAAATATTCTTTAGCTGAATCAGCAGCTGCACCCGAAAATTCATCTAGATTCATCATGTCATCAATGCCACTACTAACCATATTTAACTCTGTCACTATTTTATCTTGTGCAGTACTTACCTTATCCGAAAGAGCAATAGCTTCTGGCATACGTGCTTTCAAGTTCATTACAAATCCTCCTAATTAAGTTGCTAATGGCGTAAAGCCTCTAGGATCGTGAATAGCTTGTGCGCTTGGCTGAGCCAATGTTTCATCCTGCTCCTGTATAGATCCCCCCACATGCGCCAACGTATCTACATCCTCATTAAAGAGCGCCTTATACGTTTCTAACATCTCAATCGTTTCAATTAAATTTTCTAGATCTTCTGTTAAAGGTTTTACATTTGTAAATTCGAACGTCTCCCCTTTACTTATCTCACTGTCCACACTATTAATCGCATTTTTTAAAAAGTTTACCCTTTCCTTAAAAAGTGCGATATCGATACTAATTTTTGTGCCCACTAATATCCTCCTTGTTAAACATTTCTTAAAAATCATTTCGTAAAATCGTCACGCTTGTTTTTTCGAAGTAATTTTAGATTCTGACTAAGACTTTAGGTAATGAATAATAACTCGATTGTTATTGACCCATTTATCAACGTATTCTACTACAGTTATCTCCCCTTGTCAGTTTTATCTTTTAATCAATATTCGAGTCCGATTGTTGATTAACCTAACATAATATTTAGTTTAACATAAAGTGGAAATTCTGCCTAAAAATACTTTAAATTTTATTTCTAATAAAACTTTAACCCGAATGCTCTGTAGATGTACCAGTAGATCTAGTTGTACAGACTACGTTATATGTCAAAAGTATATTCATCACCATAGTCTTCTTTCTATTGTAGTTAATTTATCAACAAAAAACACTATCTAAATGAAATTAAAAAAGCACTAAAACCTTAGTATATCAAAGGCTTTAGCGCTTTTTTAAATTATTTAAAACTGTTTGAATTTCCATATATGGAGACGGTGGGAGTTGAACCCACGTCCAAAGGTATTGCTACTTAAGCTTCTACACGTGTAGTTGATATATTATCATTCGCAATTCCATCAGCCTATCAACAGGCTTCCGAAAAGCTAGTCTGATTGGTTTCAACGCTCTATCCACAGACGGAGGATGAACGTTTATCCCGCTATAAGTGAGACTCTTCATCCGCTACACGGGCGATAACAGGAAGAGTCCTTTAGAGCGCTATTAAGCAGCTGCTAAAGAGTAATTTTCTTCTTTGCCAGTTATAGGCGTTTAACGTTTTACGAGCCGTAACCTCGACGCGCAACTTAAGCTCAACCTACCCCTGTCGAATCCGAAACGTCCCCTTAAAAAATAAGGGCTCCGGTGTCAACCTTAGCTTTCATTATCTATTATAGCATAGATGTGCTGAAATTCAATCTAACAGTTTATGGTAATGCGGGTTAGCGATCGACTTCTTTCATTGCACGATCAATATCACGCTTCATTTGTTTTTGCTTTAAATCTTGACGTTTATCATATTGCTTTTTCCCTTTACCAAGTCCAATTAATATTTTTGCAAAGCCATTTTTAATATACAATCGTAAAGGAACAATCGCATACCCTTTTTGTTGCATTAAACCGAACAATTTATCAATTTCACTACGGTGAAGTAACAACTTTCTCGTACGAGTGGGATCGTGATTGTGGCGGTTCCCTTGTTCATATGGTGCGATATGCATATTAATAATTTGTGCTTCTCCATTCATCACTCGAATATGCGCATCTGTTATATTAACTCGTCCAGCACGAATCGATTTAATTTCCGTTCCTTGTAAAACGATTCCCGCTTCATATGTTTCTTCAATAAAATATTCATGTGATGCTTTACGGTTTTGCGCTAATGGCCGCTGATACTTTTTAGACATCATTTATCCCCCTGTCTATTTTTCTCTATTTCATTTTACACGAACTGAAAGTCCACCGTATGTTCTTCCATATTAACATCTGTTACTTTTATGTCTACTTCTTCCCCAATTCGATATACTTTACCAGTCATTTCACCAATTAAAGCGTGATGTCGGTCAGAATAATTATAATAGTCGTCCACCATATAACTTACATGAACTAAACCTTCGACTGTATTTTCTAACTCAACAAATAAACCAAAACTGGTAACTGAACTAATAATTCCTTTATATTGCTCGCCAATCTTATCTAACATATATTCGGCTTTCTTCAAATCATCAACTTCTCGTTCTGTATCAATCGCTGCGCGCTCCATTTCTGACGTATGTCTCGCAATATCAGGTAAATTATCTTTCCAACGTTTTAATGTTTTATCTGTTAAATCACCTTGTAATAAATACGTCCGAATTAAGCGATGTACCGTTAAGTCAGGATACCTACGAATTGGCGATGTAAAATGCGTATAAAATTCAGTCGATAAACCAAAATGCCCTATACTATTTGGATCATACTTCGCTTGTTTCATTGATCGTAACATCAGCTTAGAAATAACCATTTCCTCTGTTTCACCTTTGACACGATCTAATACTTTTTGCAGTTCTAATGGGTGAATTTCATTGGATGTACCTTTTACGATATGTCCAAGCCCTGCTAAAAACTCAAAAAAGTGATCTAGTTTCGATTCATCCGGAGATTCGTGAATCCGGTGAATAAACGGTACTTCCATCCAATGGAAATGTTCAGCGATCGTTTCATTCGCTGCTAACATAAATTCCTCAATTAGCTTTTCTCCTACAGAACGTTCTCTTAAGACAACATCTTTTGCCTTACCATCTTCATCGACTAATACTTGTGCCTCTTTGAAATCAAAATCAATGGCACCTCGCTTCATACGTTTATGTCGTAAAACTTCAGCTAATTCTTCCATATGTTCGAATAAAGAAACAAGTGGGGCAAATTTTTGTCGTACTGTTTCATCTTTATCCACCAAAATTTTATTCACATCTTCATACGTCATACGTTCTGTTGTATTAATAACTGCTTCAAAGATTTCATGGCTTACTACTTTACCAGCCTGATTAATCTCCATCTCACAACTTAATGTTAAACGATCTTCCCCACGGTTTAACGAACAAATTCCATTTGATAAACGGTGTGGAATCATCGGAATGACTCGGTCTACTAAGTAAACACTTGTCCCACGTTGTGCCGCTTCTTTATCTAAAGTACCGTTTTCCTTTAAATAGTAACTTACATCAGCAATATAAACTCCTAACAAATAATTACCATTCGCTAATTTTTCAACACGAATCGCATCATCTAGATCTTTGGCATCAGCCCCATCTATCGT
>JAPFCO010000159.1 GCA_026169505.1 Pseudogracilibacillus sp. | reverse complement strand
TTTTTTATTTATCGCATATGGAACTGGCATTGGTGGAGCGATTATCCACGATCGTACAGTGTTGTATGGAAAAGGGGGTTTTGCTGGAGAATTTGGACATATGGTTACGCATGCTGGTGGACTTCTTTGTAATTGTAAGCGTACTGGTTGCTATGAAATGTACGGCTCTACAAGGGCACTTATTCGAGAAGCAAGAAAAATTGCTCCAATCTATACGAATGGAAAGGCAATTTTTGATGCGTACCACCATGGGAATCGGCACATACAGGAACTTGTATCCAATTGGGTGGACGACATTGTGATTGGCCTTGTTTCACTCGTCCATATTTTCAATCCACCATCTATCATTGTTGGTGGGGGTGTCATGGAACAGGATATGCTCGCAACGATGATAGAGGAGCGTGTAAATGCGCAAATGATACCAGCATTTCGACACGTACAAATTTTGCAAGCGACACTAGGTAATCAGGCGGGGATGCTTGGAGCTATTTCCTCGCATGTGTAAAAGGAGTTTAAAAACATGAAGAAGATACTCATTCAAGCAGCAAGCCTTTATACTGAACAAGAAGTTTTTGATTGTGGCGATCTTCTTATAGAAAATGGTATAATTACGGCATTCGGTAAAACGCCAATCAAAGTGGAAGAAGATGTGGAAATTATTGATGGTACGCAATTGAGTGTTCTTCCCGGATTTATCGACGGGCATATTCATGGGGCGAAAGGTGCCGATACGATGGATGCAACAAAGCAAGCATTGGCTACGATAGCAAGTGTATTGCCGGAAGAAGGAACAACGAGTTTTCTAGCAACGACGATGACACAAACCCATGAACAAATTGCAAAAGCTTTAGAAAATATTGCTAGCTATAAAGGGCAAGACGGGGAAGCGACATTGCTAGGAGCCCATTTAGAAGGACCATTTATTCATAAAGCAAAAAAGGGTGCACAGCCAGAACAGTATATTGTGCCAGGAAGCATTGCGTTATTCGAGCATTGGCAGCAACTTGCAAAGGGGAAAATTAAAACCGTCACGTTAGCACCAGAATGCGATGAGGACGGATTGATTCCATATTTATATGAAGCAGGTGTCAATGTTTCGGCAGGGCACACAACAGCCAATTATGAAGATATGAAGTCTGCCATTTCAAAAGGTGTTCGCCAATTAACCCATTTAGCTAACGCAATGTCAGGTATCCATCATCGCGATGTTGGAGCAGTAGGTGCAGCATTTTTACTTGATGCATTAAGGGTAGAAGTAATTGCTGACGAAGTGCATTTGGCACCAGAAATGTTAGCAATTAGTTTTAAACAAATTGGGAGTAATAGGTTAATCTTAATTACGGATGCAATGCGTGCAAAGTTATTTCCAGATGGGACGTATGATCTTGGAGGTCAGGGTGTCCATGTAAAGAAAAATAGGGCAACATTAGCTGATGGTACATTAGCCGGTAGCATTGTCACGATGATTGATAGCGTACGGAATATGATGAAAATCCCAGAAGTAACACTGATAGATGTGGTGAAAATGACCGCGGTAAATCCAGCCAAACAACTGAATGTCTTCGATCGCAAAGGAAGCATTCAGATTGGCAAAGATGCGGATCTGGTTATCATCGATGACGAACTCAATATTAAATATACGATATGTCAAGGCATGATAGCCTACAAGGAGTGAATGTGATGAAGATTATTAAAGTTAATAATTATGAACAAATGAGTCAAAAAGCAGCGGAGATTGTGCTTGAAACAGTCCAAGAAATTGCGCAACCTGTATTAGGATTACCAACAGGTTCGACCCCAGAAAGGTTATACGAACTACTTGTGCGTACACATCAAACTGAGCATGTCTCGTTTAAAAATGTACGTACATTTAATTTGGATGAATATGTTGGGTTACCAGTTGATAGTGATCAAAGTTATCATTACTTTATGAATGAACATTTATTTCGTCATCTTGATATACCTGAAAATCATATATATATTCCGAATGGTCAAGCAGAAAACTTGGAACAAGAATGTGCTGCTTATGAAACGTATATCAAACAAGTCGGTCCAGTCGATTTGCAAGTGCTCGGATTGGGCGTAAATGGTCATATTGGCTTTAATGAACCAGGTACACGATTTAATGAGCGAACACATATCGTTGAATTGGAAGATTCCACAAGTGAAGCAAATGCGCGATTTTTCAAATCAAAAGAGGATGTTCCCAAACTTGCAGTAACGATGGGGATTGAAACCATTCTAGAAGCAAAGCGGATTTTATTGCTAGTACAAGGGGAAAAGAAAGCGGAAATTTTACGTAAAGTAATTCATGAAGAAATGACAGAAGATATTCCAGCATCTGTTTTGCAACGTCATGCGAATGTGACGGTCATTACGGATATTGAAATATAATAACGAACAAATGATTAAGTGACATTCTCAGCCGACAGATAAGCAGTTATCGAATCCATGTAATTTGATCATTACTTGCAAGTGGAATTGTGTGATAAGCTAGAGGTATCAATATGATGAGGTGAAGCAATGAAGTTATCGGAGTATATAGATTTTGATGGTATCGGATTAGCAGATCTGGTAAAAAAAGGGGAAGTAACAGCAGAGGAGTTAGCAGAACTTAGTTTTACTCAGCTGAAAGAAGTCGATCAAGCATTGAATGCAGTGACACAAACACGGGGTGCACAAGCGAAGGAAGAGCTACAACAGCTCAATCCAGAAGCGCCATTTGCTGGTGTCCCATTTTATTTAAAAGATATATCGCAGACGATTGCAGGGGAAGTGAGTTCGGGTGGTTCGAAACTGATGGCACAAGCAAAAGCACCACAAACCGCTAAGCTTGTGGAAGGTTTTCAGCGGGCTGGACTGCTGTCACTCGGTTATACAGCAACACCTGAGTTTGCGTTGAAAAATATTACGGAATCGATATTATATGGACCGACGAGAAATCCTTGGAATACAGATCATTCACCAGGGGGATCAAGTGGTGGTGCGGCAGCTTTAGTTGCCTCAGGTGTCACTCCAATTGCTGGGGCAAGTGATGGTGGTGGGTCGATTCGAATTCCAGCATCATTTTCAGGGTTATTTGGTTTAAAACCAACGCGTGGACGGACATCTGTTGGACCAGGTGCTGGTCGCCAGTGGCAAGGTGCAGCAGTTGATTTTGTGCTGACACGATCAGTGCGCGATAGTGCAAAAATGTTGACTACGTTGCAAACTGTTCAAGAGGAAGCTGCATTTCAGACACCGTTATTTCCCGGTGCATATGAACAAGCGATGCAAGCGCCATTTGAACGTCCGTTAAAAATCGGTTTCACAACAACGTCTCCAGTAGGAACGCCAGTATCAGATGAAGCGAAGAAGGCAGTCCATCAAGTTGTTCGTTGGTTAGAGGAACAAGGACATCATGTGGAGGAAGCGGATAATCAGATTGACGGGCAACAACTGATGCGCAATTACTTTTTAATGAATAGTGGAGAAATATCTGCACTTACGCAGCAAATAGAAGGAATGCTAGGTCGTTCACTTACTGCAGATGACGTGGAAATTGAAACATGGTTACTCCACCGAGCGGGACAGCAAGTATCAGCAGCGGAATTCTCTAGCAGCTTAGCGTCATGGGATCATGCGGCAGCTCAGATGACAGAGTTTCATCAAGCGTACGACTTTTATCTTACTCCTGCATCATCATTTCCGGCTCCAAAAATAGGAGAATTAACACATAATGAACAAGAGATTAACGTCTTACAGGAACAGATAGAAACAAATGATCCAAAGGTACAACAAGAAATTATTTATAACATGTTCTTACCAAGTTTAACGTATACACCGTTCACACAATTGGCAAATTTAACAGGTCAACCAGGAATTAGTTTACCAGTCCATCTGACGAAAGAAGGATTACCGCTAGGTGTGCAAGTAATGGCATCCAAAGGTGCGGAAGATCGTTTATTACAATTGGCATATCAGGTGGAACAGTCAGACTTATGGGTCGGGATGAATGGGAATCCCTATTTTAAGAAATAATATAATGACTTATACTCGCAAATGGGAGGCTTGAATTATTCTCGTTGCGAGTATTTTATATTAGCTAGTGATAGGCTCGGATTTCAGTTACATGTTACGATGAAAATAAAGTTTACATTACTTTTTTATATTTCAGACTGAAAATGTTGTATAATATACTATTAGATATGAGTAAGTAAGGAGACGATATTGATGGAAGACAATGAAGTTGTATTGGTAATTGATTTTGGAAGTCCATACAATCAACTATTAACGAGAAGTATTCGCGGACTAGGTGTATATAGTGAACTCCATGCTCACACAATTTCAGTTGAGCAGGTTAAAGAAATGAAGCCGAAAGCGATTATTTTATCTGGTGGACCTTATTATGTACAAGACGAACATCGGTATCGCGTAGATGAAGAAATTTACTCACTCGGTATTCCGATACTTGGGATTTGTTATGGCATGCAATTATTAACCGAACAATTCGGTGGAAAAGTCCGTCATGATGCTGAGCGTACATATGAAAAAATGGGGCTAACGACAAATGCGAGTGAATATATATTTAGTGATATGGAGCAAGAACAACCTATTATGGCGAGTATAGGTGATGTGATTACGGAAGTACCAACATCATTCCAAGTTGATGCAACATTTAAAAATGGTGAAGTAGCAGCCATTAGTAATCCTGACACAAATTTATACGGAGTCCGTTTTTATCCAGAAGTAGAAGCGACAGAACATGGGATAGACTTGTTGAAAAATTTCTTGTTTTCAATTAGCGGTTGCTCGGGAGATTGGTCGATTGATCGGTTTATTGATGAAGAAATTGGAAATATTAAAGCAGAAGTCGGCGACCGAAAAGTGTTGTGTGCATTAAGTGGTGGAGTTGATTCATCTGTTGTAGCAGCATTGATTCACCGCGCGATTGGCGATCAGTTAACATGTATTTTTGTTGATCATGGTTTGTTACGTAAAAATGAAGCGGATGAAGTCATGAGTTTACTTGCTGATGATTTTCATATGAACATTATTCAAATTGATGCGGAAGAGCGCTTTTTATCTAAACTTGTAGGCGTAGACGATCCAGAGAAAAAGCGAAAAATTATCGGAAATGAATTTATTCATGTATTCGATGAAGAAGCTAGTAAATTAAAGGATGTCGATTTTCTAGCACAAGGAACATTGTACAGTGATGTCATTGAAAGTGGAACAGAGACAGGTCAAAAAGTGAAATCACATCATAATGTTGGTGGATTACCAGAAGATATGCAGTTTAGTTTAATTGAACCAATTCGTTCGTTATTTAAAGATGAAGTACGTGTACTTGGCACAGCACTAGGATTACCAGATCATATCGTATGGCGCCAGCCTTTCCCGGGGCCTGGTTTAGGTATTCGAGTGTTGGGCGAAGTAACACCAGAAAAAACAGAAATTGTTCGTGAAGCAGATGCGATTTTACGTGATGAAATTCGATTAGCAGGATTAGATCGTGATATTTGGCAATACTTTGCGGTCCTTCCAAATATTCGTAGTGTCGGTGTCCGTGATGATGCTCGCTCTTACGATTATACAGTCGGTATTCGTGCGGTAAATTCCATTGATGGCATGACGTCTGATTGGGCACGAATCGATTGGGAGATTCTAGATAAGATTTCCCGCCGTATTGTGTCAGAGGTGGAGCAAGTGAACCGCGTTGTGTATGATATTACGAGTAAGCCACCATCGACGATTGAGTGGGAATAGGGGAGTAAGAAATCAAAGGCAACTTGCCTTGATTTAGATGGATTTAGCGGGATTTGGTTTGTTTAGACGAATCTTTAAGCAAATAATTCCCTGCCGTTTACCCTGCCGAAGTGGTTTTTTGACTAAATATAAGGAAATAAAGAGATAAGAAAAGGAGCTAAATCTTTAGGGGTTTAGCTTTTTTTACTCTGTAACAGATTATTCTTTCATGAGTAAATGTAGTTCTTCTAGAAGCTTATCTCTTATAATTGGCTTCATAGCCAAATCAAGTTCTTTTTTGTTTTTATATTTATTTTTATATTTAATATCATACAGTAGAGAAATTAACCTTAATCGTGGTGTGTCATAGTTAATATTTATTTTTTTGAACATTGGATAGTTGTTATGGAATTCTACATTTCTTTTCTTAATTAATTGCTTTCTTTCTTCTTTAATTTCTTTTTGTCTTTGTATTTCTTCTTCCTCAAGTCTTTCTTTTCTAGCATTAATTTCATCTATTCTATTTTGTTTTTCTTGATAGAATTGTTCCAAGCTATTAAAGTAGTTCATTCCTATTACACGTTCCATTTCATTTAGCATGCTAATAGCTTCTTCTGGAGTTAAAAAAGATTTGTTGTAGCAATTTTTCATCCATTTAGGTCTTGGTACTATTTCTTCGATATACCAATCTTCAATCATAGGTTTTAAATATGTTAGATATCCTGGGAGACCAAATGCATTGGACGTTTCTTTAGTAATGAGGATATGTAAAATTGTATGTTCAATTAAATCGCAGTAAACTAACCTACCCTTCTTTTGATATTTAAAAGGAATATTATTTCTTTTTATAAATGCTTGATCCGATATTTTCAGCTCTTGAATTTCGTCGATATGATGACAGTACAGGCCCTCACTAGTTCTTGAGTACTTACCTTTAGTAATATTTTTAATTTCTTTATTAAGATATCTGTAGTATGATTTCTCTCTAAAATAATCATCATTGGCTGGTCCGTACTTATTTAATAGGTATGCTACAGCTTCGTCGTATGATTTTAATAATAAAGATTTATAGTTATTATATCTAGACATGTAGACAGCTCCTGTTCTCTATTATAAATTTTAAGAATAGACGTCTTTCTTTATTGTTTGTGTACATATTAGGGAACTGGAAATCCATGTGTGTAGTGCAGAATTTTTAATATATTTATAGATATTGAAGCAGCCAATTTGGTATATTAGGATTGTCTAAATTCCAAGATTCTTTAAAGGTTTCGTTTCTTTCCCAGACATTTTCTTTACCATCAAAAAACTTACGTCTGTTGCATTTGTATTTTTGAACTTCATTTCCCACTAACCTGTATTCATTCCAATAATAGTTTTGCTTTCCATAACCTTTCCATTCGTTTGTAGTATAAATAACCATAAAAATCCCCTTTCATTGATTATTATTTAAAATCTAAATTTTGTAGATAAAGACGACTTGTAATTCTCCAATACTACATTTATAATTTTAAAATTTCTTAATGTTTAGTTTAGCATAAAGGATAAAGAGTTAGGGAAAAGAGAATTAAGAGCCATTTAATATGACTTAGATGGATTTAACTCTTTTGTTAATGCAAGTTTAACATCGATATAATATTTTTTAGTATTCACTAAAAAATAGATCGATTTCGCTAATTAATATTTCTTTGTGCATAGTAGATATGTACTCTTCATCTATAATGCTAGATTCGTCAAAATTTATATTTTCACTTATCCAACTAGAATCCCATATATTAGCACTGTTTTTATCTTTAATTTTTTGACATAGTTTTGCATTAAATTCTTTTTCTCTCTTATAAACTATACTTAATCTTTGAAGCCAAATTTCAATAAAGTCTGTATTAGGCATTTTTTGAAACTTAAATAGTATAGAATTGATAATATCATTAACAGTTTCTTTAGGTAGAAACATAAAAAGTTTACTTAAAATAGCGATGCAAAGCTCGATACTGTTTGGGTTTTTATTCATTATATGAGTAACTATACTTATAATTTGATGTATATCATTAGGCTTATTACTCAATTTAGATATACGATATTTATATAGCTCGGTTAAAGCCTTTTTGATACTACCAGAGTTCGGGAATTTATCCGATAGTATTTTAATTTGAAGCAAATGTTTTTGTATTCCAACCTTGAATATTTTTTTAGAGCTATCAGTATCATATAACGATAAAAACTTCATATCCCAATAAGTTTTATCTGGCTTAATAGCATCCTGTATGATGTCAGTTGATAGAGAGGTTTTACTGGAGTTTAGGTTTAAATTTACATCAAACAATACTGTTGTTAGCAGCTTAATAATAGTTTCAACATCTTCTTTATGATTTGAGAATATCCTATAGTCATCTCTATATCGAATGATCTTATAGTCGTTTAATTCGCCTTCCTCTGTTAATTTTTCAAGTTTATTTGATAGTTGAAGATCAACGTAGCCTAAAACTATTTCCGCTATGAAATCCATCAGCACATTCCCTTGGGGAATTCCATTAGTTTGCCCATGCTGTATATAACTGATTTTTGAGTCAATTTTATTTCCAATACCTTTATTATTTCTATGTTTTTTTGCCCATTCTTTAGTGTGTATAGCCCAAGGAATTGAATGAGTGTAAATGGAACTGTAACAATCAGCAATATCTGTTGAAATGCAGTATTCGAAATCTATTGCTAATTCTATTTGGGCCTGTTCTAAATTCTTCCACCAATTTAAAATAGTTTCGGCTGTGTCATTTTTATTGGTTAATGATTCTAAAGGAATGGAAATGCATTTAATTTTAGGGTTCTGCTGAAACTCTTTAAATCTATCACATATTTTCTTCCAGTTTTGCTCTTCTGTAATTGTGTTAACTAAATCAACATAAACTATCGGGTGAAGAATTTGTAAAGGTCGCCATGCGTAGTCAGATCCTTTATTCACCAAAATGGTATAGTTTACATTTTCTGTATTAGAAAGTGATTTTTTTGTTTTTGATATTTCGGTCAAATCTTTATCATTTAATATAGTGCTGGCATAATCTATTATTGAATCGAAATTAAAATATTGGGGTAGAGTAATATTAACATAATTTGAGCTTTTTAATAAAAAACTTCTAGCATCAGTACTAGTCATATCTGTTATTTTCTTCCTCTTATTTTTACTCATTTATCTTCATCCTTCGTATTTATGTTGAAAATAGTACTAGTCAATTCTGTGATTCAAAGCATCTAATTATTTCATCAGTTGATTGAATAACTTTTCTTAATGTGTATTATACCATGAAAAACAATGTTTTTAGTTTATGTAATACCCAGCAAAAATCCTATCACTCTTATACCTATCGTCACTTTTCATGTTTGTTTCCCTAACTTTATTTTTGAGTTAGGGATTTTTTGTGCTGACTTTTACTTGTTTCTCAAATATATATTATTTCTTTGAAGTAGCCTCGTAGGCTTACTTACATTGATGTAGGAGGAGAAAGATGATGAATTATCAAGAACAGTTCCAGCAATTAACCTTAGATTACGTTTGTGAGAAGGAGAGGTATGTACCTGCAAAACGTGTGGACATTGTCAGTGTAAGAATGGTGAAAGAATGCAGTTTGATGTACAAGGATAGGGTTGTCGGAAGTCCTAGGGATGGCTTTAATTTAATCAGACAATTCTTAGGAGATGTTGATCGTGAACATTTTGTCGTTGTCTGCTTAGATACGAAGAACCAACCGACAGCAATTAATGTCTGTCATATTGGCAGTCTAAATTCTTCAATTGTACATCCAAGGGAAGTGATGAAACCAGCCATTCTTTCTAATGCGGCAGGAGTAATTGTTGGGCACAATCATCCATCTGGAAATCCTGAACCGAGCCAAGAGGATATCCAAGTGACAAGAAAGCTTGTAGAAGCAGGTAAAATCATCGGGATAGATATTCTCGACCATATCATCATAGGAGATGAAGACTATGTATCACTCAAAGAAAAAGGCTACATGTAAGCAGGTTATTTATGACGGGGTTTGGTTTAAGGAAGAAATGTTAAGACGTTGGAGGAAGGAAATTGTATTAAATGAAGTTGGCTTTGAATCCATCCTTTTAGAACGTGATGAAGTGAACGAGGACTTGATTCCACTACATGAGATTCAAACATTGCCAAATCCACTTTTAGCTCATTCTTTCATCTATGTTGAGGATGAAGGGGATGAATGGATCTGTGTTGTTGTTACAGATGAATCGAATCGGTTTAATCACTACGAGGCTTGGCTTAAAAATAATGAGGAAATTAAATAGGGGGTTCATGACATGAAAGTCATTCAAACCTTGGCAGATGTTCAATCATTAAAGGATGATGAATGTCTGCCTTCTTTTTATATTGAAGAGATTTACAATCAATTTCTAGGTTCTTATGAAGCAATGGCTGATGATGAAGAGATTGATGAGTTTGTTCTTCCATCACATGCTTGTATTTATCATTTTAATCATGAGGACGACCGACAGATGTTAGAGAAACTAGCGAATAACATTGAATATGTTGACACGGAAGTAATAAAGGGCAGGAAGTATTTTCGAATTGGTATTATGATGCAAGATCACGAGATATCTGTCGTCTACTTATTAGAAGGAACCTTACCATACAAGACCGAGAAGTGGTTAGAACATTAGGGGGATGAACATGTTTAAAGACAAAAGTAAAAGATATATGACGAGGACGATTGATGAAACAGTACATGCAGAAATACAAATGATTCTATGGAACTTAATTGATGAACAACGGAACGCAGAGAAAGAGTTAGATTACTTGCAGGTGTTTGAACTTAAAGTGACAGATGGAAGACAACGTATTGTGCACCGCCAAGAAGTTCCTGAACGAAAGCGTGAATGGGTCTACACGTTACAGTACACGAATCCGATTGACCAAACGATTTGGTGTATGGACAGTGAGGAGTATCAGATGATGTTACTTCCTAATGAGTATTAGGAGGTGGTATAGGTGGATCGAAAAGAAATACTTCGTGAAATAGCAATCGGAATATTAGGTGCATTGTTGTCTGTTTTGACAAAAGCAAGGTAATCAAGATATGTGTAACAGTGCGAATCATCTGAGTGAGAGACATAGAAGTGGACGCTGTTACACATGTATCGGAAAATGTTGGACTTTGAATTGGAAAGTAGAATGTACTATAGAAAAGATTATCGTTTCTAAAGGTGCAATGATTAAACTATTAATTTCCTTTTATGGGGGGGATGTGTCCTTTTATGAATTCAGAAGTAGAAAAGGCGAAGAATAGGCATTTTAACGGGGTCTACCAAGAACTCATTGAAATTGTCGGTTATGAAAATATGATTAAATTACATGAATACTATGCAGGGCAATACATTACATTCCCTAAAAGGATTTTAAAAGAATCATACCTGCATCAACGAATCGTAGAAGAATATGATGGTGCAAATGCACGAGACTTAGCAAGGAAATATGACTATTCTTATAGTTGGATTATGAAAGTATTAAAGAAATATAAAGATAATGATTAACTTTTCATTAAAAATATAAAGAAAGAATGGTGGTACCATGAGCGAAAATAACAAGCCAGAAGAACTCTTAAACAAGACGAAGGATCAAGTCGGAAAGATGATGAAAAATGTAGACAAAGAGAAAATGAAAGAATTTGAAAGCAAGTTTTCTATAAAACAATTAAAAAGTTTCGCTAAAGTAATACTCGTTGGTGCAGTTATTAGTTTAGGTGTATTTAGTTATTGGAATTATGATCTTAATATGGGAGATCCAACGAAAGTAAAATTCACGAATAAAGATCAACGGGATGTTAAAGACCGAACGTTTAAGCGTTGGGGCAATTAATAGAAAAGTGGGGTTAATAAAATTGACTAAAAAATACGGGTTAATAAGTATTATAGCAGGTGCAATTTCTATTTTCATGTTTACATTTTTAGCAGGTATTGCTTCTATGGTTACTGCTTATCTAGGTATACGTTCGATTCCAGAAGATAGCGATTCAGAAGTAAGTCGGAAAAATCTATATTTCTGTATGATTGGACTCACTTTAACGATTATTGCATTCTGGTTACACAGTTATGTTTTTTAAAATGAAAAGAGGAAACATGATGAAACGAATATCAGTCGGTAGGCTACTTATTTTGGTAGCCATTACTTCTCTATTGATAGGATTAGTAGGTTGTTCTGATGTTAGTAAAGATGATAAGCAGGCTTACAAAGCAGTAGAGAAATATCAAAAAGAACATTATCCAGTCTCTAATAAAGAACTTGAAATTGTATACCCAAAATTAAAGGATATGTCACCATTTGTAGAAGGCAGAAGTACGTCTGGCAATGATACATGGGACATACGTGGTACTTATGAGTTTAATCTTGAAAAAGTACCAGGTATGGAAGATAAAGAATACCATAATATAGTGAATTATGAGGCATATGTAGAATTAATTGATGGCGAATATGTAGTAACGGGATATTACGAATCTCTCCAGATTAGAGGGGATTTAGATGATTAATCAATGTATAATGAAGAAGTAGGTATAGCAAGATTACTCTAGGTAATGATGTCTTCTAAATAACCTTATGATGAAGGCTTGTAAAAGTGATTTATTTTGCAAGCCTTTTATTTTTTTATCGAAAATAAAACTTTTAAGGATGATAGTCATGAAAAGACTTGTTGTATTTAAGTCCATCTTTCTTTCGATAGTATTGATTCTTGTCGGTTGTTCGGATACGTCGGAAATTGAAAATAAGATGAAGGAAGAAATTGAAGAAATAAAAACTGAGATAGATGCTACAAAAAAAGAAATAACATCTGTGGATGAAAAGTTATTAGAAATTATGGAAGAAACGGAATGGGCAGAGGCTGAGATAACTATGGCTGAAGAACTTGGTGCTTTTCAAGAAGAATATGAGGAATATGAAACAGATGAAAGTTTTGATGAGTATGAGGGAGAGTCTGATGAGTCATCTAATAATTATATTGGAACAAAAGTTTTAACCTATGAAGAGTTTATTGCACAGCCTTATATTATTGAACAGTATCTACTGCAAGGAGAAAGAGCACCATATTTAGTTGATTATGATGCAAAACAAGCTTATGAAGTGTACAGTAGAACGCATGAAAAATATAATCAAATATTTTCTGATTAAGAATGAATAGGTGGAATTTAAATGAATCGCAAAAACTGGTTATTTACGATAGTATTTACTGCTCTAATCATTTTAAGCGGATGTAATTCTAATGGTGACGCATTAATTGTAATAGAAGAAGAGCTCTTGGAGCAGGAGGAAGGGCTAAAGCAATTAAAGGATGAGCTAAAAGAAAAGAAGGATGAGCTTACAAGCAAAGAAACAAATCTGAACGGTCTAATGAAAGAATTAGATGAAAAACTAAATGTTAGTGTGGCAGAAAATGCGAATAGTGAACATGTAGATCGCTTAGATTTGCCATTCAATCCAAATCAGGAAGGTATTTATAATGGTGAATATTACTCTGGAGAAATTGGCATGTCTGGTCCTGGTGAATATCATACCGTAAAAGATGCAGAAGAAATGGGCTATGAAGTTATATTAATTGATTACAACGAAAACGTTGAAATGATTGTCGATGTACCACCAATGGAGGTAGATGGTCACATTGAAGGAGATACTTGGGAACATGGAAATGGAAAGATGGAATATAATTACACGATTCTGTTAGACCTATTTGAGGGAAGGGGGATTGCAAAGTTTACAACAGACACAGGTGAAGAAATTGAGTATGATGTCACCGTTTTTAATTAAGTTACAAAATCTTACCCAGAAGAAATTATATCGTGCCAATAGCGAAAAACGCCTCCTTTAGGAAGTGTAAACTGAACTCTGTAAGTAGGAGAGCGTACGGCTCAGGGTTTGTCAAATAAAGTGTGTAAGTTCCAATTTACTCATGATATTTTAACACCCTATCTTTTAGCTCATTATGAAGGAGAAGTTGGTTCATAACCATTGCCCAGTTTTGAATGTGCTCACCTTCCCATTTGGCTTCAAGTTCTTTTACTCGTAAAAATAACACTTTTAATAGAGCGTTCTCGTTAGGGAATGCTCCTTTTTTAGTTACTTTTCTAAAGCTGGCATGGATACTTTCTACCGCATTCGTTGTGTACATCACTTTACGAATCGCACTTCCATAATCATAAAGTTGCTCGATATGGTTGAAGTTTCTTGTCCAAACGTCAATAGCCCCTGAGTATGCAGCCCATTGTTGTTTAAAGGATTCAAAAGCGCTTAGGCAAGCCTTAAGGCTTGGTGCACCATAGACTTTCTTTAAGGCTTTGGTGAATGCTTTATAATCTTTACTAGGAACATATTTGATGGAGTTGCGGATTAAATGAACCACACATCGTTGTACGATGATATCTGGGAAAATAGCACGTGATCCTTCTTCCAAACCACTTACTCCATCCATCGAAATAAAGAATATATCTTCAACGCCTCTCGCTTTTATTTCATCAAAAATCTGCATCCATTTATGCTTACTTTCTGTTTCATTGAGCCACAATCCAAGGATTTCTTTATGACCCTCAATGGTGTATCCTAAAATCGTATAGACGGCATATCTTCTTGTTTCATATTCATTGCGAATCGTTGTATACATACAATCTACAAAAACAAAGGCATAACAGTTACTTAAAGGTCTCGTTTGCCATTCATCCAGTTCGGGAAGAACCTGATCTGTAATATCAGACACCATTTCATGAGACACCGAAAGCCATAGATATCTTCAATCGTTGAAGAAATATCTCGTTGTGACATTCCGCGTGCATACATTGAAATCACTTTATCCTCAATCGCAGAGACGTCCTTTTTCCGTTTCGGTATTAGCTCCGGATTGAAAGAACTGTCGCGATCTCGTGGCACCTTGATATTTACTTCACCTGAGCTCGTTTTGATCGTTTTATTCCCATAACCATTGCGTCTCTTTTTCTTCTTTATCATTCGATTCATAGCCTAAATGATGATTCATTTCTCCTTTTAACATCGCTTCAAACATAGGTCCAAATATATCTTTGAGTGCGTTCTGCATGTCTACTACGGTCTCTGGTTGGTAGTTTTCTAGAATTTGTTTCGCTAATTCAGCTGATTTCTGATCACGCTTTGATTGAGTCAATAGAATAACCTCCCAATTGTTTTGTTTTTATTTTAACAATAAAACAGTAAAAAAATAAACTGTGAAGTAAGAGCCGTACGCTCTCTCACTTACACAGTTTATTTTACACTCCCGTAAAACAAAACCACAGTACAGTGCCTTACTATTGCACTGTACTGTGGTTTACGCATTGATATAGTGTAATCGTTGTATTTATTCTTCTACTGTCATGTTTTCCAATATATTCAGCACTTGTTCGTCATTTCCGGTTGGTACTTCTTTTGTCATTATAGTTTCAAGGACGTTTTCAGTGGCTTCTCTCATTGCTGCATCACTTTGTTGATGCCAGTGGGTCGGGACGTCGTATACATTAATCGTTCCGTCGCCATTGCTGCTGTAAGTTACCAATCCGTCTGCAGTGAATTCTCCTCTTAAGACTGTGACGTCTTCTGGATAAACAATGTTTTTATCTTCTATATATATATTTATAGGAGCGCCCTTATCATCAAAACTTACTGATAATTGTGGATGGATTGGTCCATTTACGTAATCTAGCCACACGCGGGCGTATTCAATTTCTTCGTCGGAATAGCCGTCGAAATTGGCTTCGGTATTTTCTTCAGCTTGCTCGCCATGTTCAAATAGTCCATGATTTCCTGGAACATTTTCTATGATGTCTTTGATTGTTTCTTTATCGAATAACGTGTTGAGAGTATAATATTCTGGAAGTTCATTTTCAATGTCTTTTGCAGCTATATTATTAAATGTACGATCATGCATGTCATAGGATTCTTCAGTAATATTTGAAATGATTAAATTTGAATCATCTACCATTTCTATTTCTAACGTATCGGCCGATTGAAGTTCGATTGATTCAATATTTGCTAAATAATATAAATCTACAGTTAATAGAGTGCAGATAATATCATCTTCGGTAATTTGGCAAACTTCCATATCATCATTATCATTCCTTGAGTAACCTTCTATGTAATTAAATAATTGTGCTTTTTTAACATCATCTTCTAAGGATGTAAGTTGTTTTTTAACATCCTCTTCTAAGGAAATAAGTTGTTTTTTAAAAGGTGCCATATACCATTTTTCAATATCTTTTTCTAATGATTCATCTATAATTTCAAGTGTTTTTTCGTATTTTTCCTCTTCTTTTAAATCGTCTATTTGATGTAATTTTTCATCCATCGTTACTACACTTTCCAAAATTTCATTCGCTTTTTTTGTCGTGGATGCTGAATCATCATTTAACTCGATTGTCTTTTCTAAAATAGAAATTGCCTCAGAAGTTTCTTCGTCGATTAATTTCTCAATACTTTTGATAATTAATTCTGTTTGTTCGATGGAAGCTGTTGCTTCGTTATCATCGGGCTTTTCTTCTAAAGCTTTTTGAAAGTGCTCCAATGCATCTTTTAGGTGATCGTCATCTACTGCTTTCATCCCTTGATCCATTGCGTCATCATATCCTTGACTGTTGCTGCAGCCAACGAGCGTGATAATAGTTAATAAAATGCTAGAAAAAATTATTTTTCTAATGTTCATCTAGATGCCCCCATTTTTTATCTGTTTAAAATATAGAATAACATAAATTGGTAGGTGTGGCATGTTTGTACTAATCTTTATTAATCTTTTTTTAAAAGAGTACAAGTTTTTTTTACAAAAGCATTTATCCAGGGCACTTTACAGTTAGAAATTGTCGTGATTTTGGATTTGCAACAGACGCCATACGGGTAGCATATTATTTTTCGCTAGCATATCAAATTTATTAAAGAGTTTTCCAAAATTACAATAAGATTCTTTTTTCACATTTTCAATCATATAATATTAAAATCACTATTTTAATTTTACTAGTTAGTGAATTTCATCATACGGATTTAACGCTACACTACTACAGCATGTAGTTTCGTTGAATCTTTCTTAACTACATGCTGTAGTGATGTAGCTGATTTGGGTAATTATGACATTCACTCTAATAAATTATTATGATGAATTCGACAAAAAATTCGTAACACAGAGGGAGAATCGATGAAGAGTCTAGTTGTTTGCCGGTGTGAAGAAGTTTCCCTAGAGGATATAAGTAATGCGGTCAGGGATGGTGCAAAGACATCGAAGGAAATAAAATTACGTACGAGAGCGGGAATGGGAATTTGCCAAGGAAAGACGTGTCGTCCGTTGTTAGACCAGCTATTAGTAAAGTATTCGGATCAAAAATTACCTCCTAATCCATCATTGTCACATAATTTTCCAATCCGTCCAATTACATTTGATGAACTTACGAAAGAGGGAAAACCGGGAAAATAGAAAACGATTGTAGGTGATGGATC
>JAPFCO010000408.1 GCA_026169505.1 Pseudogracilibacillus sp. | reverse complement strand
CCTCCCCAAACATAAGGGGTGCCAAGATAAGATTTAGCGTGAGAGATGATGGACGTATCATTTTTTTCAACTTCTAATTGAACGACATCTTCATTATGATCGGCTTCTACCTGTGGTTCCTCATTTTTATTCGGCTTTAATTCTGACTCGGCATTTGACGTAATTTCATGGTTTCCTACCGTCACTTCCTCTTGTTCATCAACCTCTTGTAATACGTCATTTTTTTTTTTTTTTTTAGCCTGTTCCGTTAATGGTCCATACGTACTGTCCACAGATCCGTGATAATAACCATAATATAATAATACTTCCTGGACTACTTTGACATCAACATTTTCATCACCATAAGTGATAGAATCAAAAAGTGGTTCGATCGCTTTTATATCAACCTCTTTTTCTTCCCAACTAATTGCTTCTACCGTCTCACTGTTTACTTTTCCTGTAATTGCGAGATGATTAGACGATTGTAGTTTTTTTACCGCATGTTCCGTCAGTAATCCAAATGAGCCATCCATTTTGTCTTCATAATAACCAAGCTTCGTTAATTTATATTGGACATGCTCAATCGAATCATTGGTCGAACCATAATTTATTTGATCTATTTCCTTAAACAATGTATGTTGCACGATAGGTTCAGCATCAGCAAACAGTGTGAATGGTTGTGTAATTGCATATCCATATACTAGTGAATGTTTCATTACATTTTCCATCGTTTTTAGTTGCATAGAAGATTCTCCTCTCATCATGCATCATGTCTTTCTATTTTATGCCCTTAAAATCGAACCATGCTTTACAAATGTATTACAAAATGAATTTTTATGGTACAATTTAAAATTAGATGAGGTTCAATATGTTAGAAGCTAGAAGGAGATTATTATGAAGAATGAACAAGCTTATTTACAGTTAGCTGAAGAAATATTAGCTAACGGATACGTGAAAGATGATCGAACAAATACAGGAACACATTCCATGTTTGGTAAACAAGTTCGTTTTGATTTACAAGATGGATTTCCACTTTTAACAACCAAACGGGTAGCATTTCGTTTAATTGCAAGTGAGTTATTATGGTTTTTAAGAGGGGATACTAATATTCGTTATTTATTAGAACATAATAATAACATCTGGAACGAATGGGCTTTTGACAAATGGATTAAAAGTGACATATATAAGGGTCCAGATATGACTGGTTTTGGCATTCGTGCTCAACAGGATCCGACATTTAAAGAAGCTTATACAGAGCAAATGGCGTATTTTAAACAACAAGTCTTAACGGATGATGCATTTGCTAATCGTTTTGGTGATTTAGGTTTTGTCTATGGTAAACAGTGGCGTGATTGGCAAACAAGTTCGAATGAAACCATTGATCAAATCAAAGACGTCATTCATTCTATACAAACAAATCCTGATTCAAGAAGACATATCGTTTCTGCTTGGAATCCAGAAGATATTCCAAGTATGGCCTTACCTCCATGTCATACATTGTTTCAGTTTTATGTAGCTGACGGTAAATTATCTTGTCAATTATACCAACGTAGTGCAGATTTATTCCTTGGAGTACCATTTAACATTGCTAGTTACGCATTATTAACACATTTAATCGCAAAAGAATGTCAATTAGAAGTAGGGGAATTCGTTCATACATTTGGTGATGTTCATATTTATCGCAATCATATGGAACAAATCAATTTACAATTAGGTAGGGAGATGAAATCACTACCACAACTAGTTATCGATACATCAAAAGATTCTATTTTTGACTATGATGTAAATGATTTCCGTATTGAAGGGTACGATCCACATCCTGCGATCAAGGCGCCTGTAGCAGTTTAAAGGAGATAAAATCATGATATCATTTATTGTAGCAATGGATAAAAATAATGTAATAGGAATTAAAAATGACAATACAATGCCCTGGCATTTACCAAAAGATTTACGATATTTTAAAGAGCGAACAACTGGGCATACGATTATAATGGGGCGAAAAACTTTTGAATCTTTAGGAAGAGTACTTCCAAATCGAAAACATGTCGTTTTAACTAGAAATGACTTAACGCTACCAGAAGAAGTTGACATTGTACATGATATGTCAGAAGTTGTACAATTAGCAAAAGAGCAGCCTGATAATGAATTATTTATTATCGGTGGTGGAACTATTTTTGAACAATTTCTTGATTACGCCGATAAACTCTACGTGACAATCATTGATGAAATCTTTAGTGGTGATGTTTATTTCCCTACGATATCATCTGATGAATGGGAAGAAATTAGTAGAGAAAAAGGGGAGCGAGATGAAAAGAATCCGTACGATTATTATTTTGTACAATATGCTCGTAAATAAAAGTACGAGCACATTCCCTTTAGATGAGTTGCAATTGGTTGTTAATCCCCTATGATTCCATTATAATTGAGGATAAATAGAGGCAAGCTATTGTATAAGCTTATATTTCATTTGTATATTCGAGGATAAATGGACCATTTACTTTTGAAAATAATATATTATGAGGTGAGATAAAATGGGACCAGGAGCTATAGGAATACCTAGTTTAATTTTAATTTTAGTTGTGGCATTATTAATTTTCGGACCTAATAAATTACCTGAGATTGGTAAGGCAGCAGGGAGTTCCTTACGAGAGTTTAAAAATGCAACAAAAGGGTTAATGGGCGATAATGAAGATGAAAAGAATGAAGAAGTTCAAGAAAAAAATACACATTAACAATAAGGATGTAAGGGATGATCTCCTTACATCCTTTTTATCGTTAGTATAAAGGAGTGTGAGGCAGTGTCTGATACGCAAACTGATAAAGAAATGAATCTTGTTGGACATTTGTCTGAATTAAGAAATCGAATTATTGTAACAGGCTTATTTTTTATTTTGTTTTTTATACTCGGGTTTATATATATCAAGGATATTTATGGTTTTTTTGAAAATGATATTGGTTTTCAATTAACGATTACAAGCCCAGGGGATATTATTCGGATTTACATTACGATTGCAGGACTTATAGGTATCGTAGGTACGTTGCCTATTTTATGTTTACAATTATGGCTATTTATTAAGCCAGCATTATCCAAAACGGAAAGAAAAGTATCTTTATCATACATACCTGCTGTTTTCTTCTTATTTCTAATTGGATTAGTATTCGGGTATTTTATGTTTATTAAACTTATTTTACCATTTTTATTATCTATGAATGATGGTACGTTTAATGAATTATTTACAGTTGATAAATATTTTCGGTTTTTATTTCAAATTACAATTCCGTTCGCCTTGCTATTTGAAATACCAGTTATTATTATGTTTTTAACAAGTTTAGGAATACTAAGTCCTCAGTTTTTAAGAAAAATGCGGAAATATGCTTATTTTATTTTATTAATTGTAGGAGCACTCGTCACTCCACCAGATATATTCTTGCAATTAGCAGTAGCAATACCTTTATTTATTTTATATGAAGTTAGTATTTATTTATCATCGATTGTAGAGAGAAGGAAAAAGCGCCGACATAAACAATTTATGGAAGAGTAATGAATCATCGTTTCATTGTTTCATTGTTTTTCATGGCAACAATTTATGACAAAAAAAGCATATATATTCGATTATTTTGTGGAATTATGCGAGTACCCAGGAAATATTTCTAAAAGGTTCAAATAACTGTCATAGCCTTAGCGACTATCTGATTGATTTTCTGTTAAAATAAAAGGAGTAACGGGCTAGGGGGATTTAATGTGGGAGATATAAACTTATTTATTGCATTCGGTGCGGGATTTTTATCCTTTGTTTCACCATGTGTATTACCTTTATTTCCAGCGTTCTTATCATACATTACTGGTATGAGTGTAAATGAACTAAGTGAAGATAATAAAATGCTTCAGATGAGAAGCTTACTGCACACCATTATGTTTTTACTTGGTTTTTCAGCAGTATTTATTATGATTGGTTTTAGTACGAACGTTGTTTCAGATTTTTTCATGACTTATCAAAATTTAATACGACAAATCGGGGCAATCCTAATTATTTTCTTTGGACTAGTTATTGTTGGATTATTAAACTTTAACTTCTTAATGAAGGATAGACGTGTTACTTTTAAAAATCGACCAGCAGGTTTTGTAGGTTCATTTCTAATCGGTATGGCATTTTCTATGGGATGGACGCCTTGTATGGGACCTATTCTAATGATTGTCATTTCACTAGCTGCAACGAATCCAGACCAAGGGATGATCTTAATGATTAGCTATGTGCTTGGATTTGCTATTCCGTTCTTAGTATTGTCATTCTTTGTTGGCAGAATGGGTTGGATTAGAAAACATAGTAATAAGATTGTTAAAATCGGTGGATATATTATGATTGCCTTTGGAATTGCCTTGTTCTTTGATTGGATGACAAAATTAACATCTATTTTAGCGGACTGGATTGGATTTTATGGATTTTAAGTTTTAAATTAGACATGGCTTCGTTTACTATTATGAAGTAGACTGATTTTTGATAGAGAAGGTAACCCCATGCATAAAAGAAACCATTCATGCAAAATACGTATCTTCTATTACATATTTTAAGAAGCTTATGAATGCATCGTTATAAAAACTAAATAATCTTGTATAAAATACAGGTCAAATTTTAAATAATGAATAATAGGGATGGAGAAATTGAATAATACTGTTTTGTTATTTGGAAGTACGATTGTTGCACTTTTTATGGCGACATTTATGATATTCATTCGATCAAAAGTAGCTAAAAAGCCAACTTCTGTGAAAAGAATTATCTTACCCCCAATCTTTATGAGCTCAGGGGCATTCATGTTTATCTTTCCAGTGTTTAGAATATCATTATTGGAATTCAGTGAGGCAGTTTTCGTTGGTCTACTATGCTCCATATTATTAATTAAATTTACGACGTTCGAAGTGTTTGAAGATGATATTTATTTAATTCCATCCAAATCATTTATCTTTATATTATTTGGATTGTTACTTGTTCGGCTAACAATTAAATTAATTATAGGTAGTCAAATTTCTTTCGGTGAAACAAGTGGAATATTTTATATCCTTGCCTTTGCAATGATTTTAAGCTGGAGAATTACAATGGTACGCAAATATGTACAACTGAAAAGTACAATAAATGTCGAAAAAACACGATAAATAAGTTATCGTGTTTTTTTAATATATTCAGTTCTAAAAGGGAATTCTCTATTCACTAGAGAACTGTTATTAACTATTTTGTTTATAACGCTCTTCCCAATTTAATTGATAATCTTTTTTGGATAATGAGAAGAACTGTTCGTATGGAGTAACGTCAATTTCTTTT